>JAEXVC010000075.1 GCA_023406715.1 Bacteroidota bacterium
CCTCTAGCTAACGATTTAAAGGCTAATGGCGTTTCAGTTAATCCTGCTGCAATAAGAGAGGGAGATAATGTAACAATCACAGCTTCGGTAATTAATAATGGAAGCAACAACCAATCGAATGTTTTGGTTGATTTTAAGGTTGATGGAACCTCCATTGGTACTCAAACTATTGCATCAATTAGTTCAGGAGCAACTCAAACAGCACAAAAAACTTGGGTAGCCACAGCGGGCAATCACACAATCTCCTTTGAGTTGGCTAGCGACGATGATAACGCCAACAACGCATCATCTTTAGCTGTTAAGGCCTATGGAATAAATGCAATGGTTGAAAATTTTGAGGGTTCATGGTTGCCAACAGGTTGGAGTATCGACCCAAGCAGTTGGAATCAGAATACAACTGCTAGCGATGCTTACAATGGAACAAAATCGGCCAAATTCTACTTGGCAAATGCATTAACAAGCAATACGCGACTAATATCGCCAAAAGTTCAAATTAATGGTACAAGCAGTATATCGTTCTACGCTAAACGAGGGATATCCGATTATGCAGAAAAACTTCAACTACAGTATTCGACTGATAAATCGGCATGGACAAATGTTGGAACAGAAATTACCCTAGGAGGTTCATACACAAATTACAATGTAGATTTATCATCTATTCCTGCAGGAAATTACTACATTGCTTTTCAGGTTAAAAGTACAAATACCTTTTCTTGGACTTATAAGACTTGCCATATAGATTATATTTTTGGTCCCGACTTAGTTGTTGAGGCTCCAAATGCAGCTGTAAATCCAAATCCTGCTAGTGCATCAACAAATATTCTACGTACTCCAACTTTAAGTTGGTCGGCAGCGTCAACAGGTGGAATTCCAACATCTTATAAAGTATATGTTGGAACTGATGGTGGAGGAACATCCACTCCAACAAGTATAGTTAATGGTTCTTCGCAGACATCTACATCTTACGCTATTACTACTCCTTTAGCATACAATACAACATACTACTGGCAAATTATTCCCACAAACAGTGTTAGCGATGCTAGTAGCTGTCCTATTTGGAGTTTTACAACATTGCCAGACCCAACACAACCTATACCTTACTCTCAAAACTTTGAGAGCGGAACCACCCCAACAGGATGGAGTTTAAACAGTTTTAATATACAAAACTTTGGAACAGCGGCATCAAAATCGCTTTCTGTTGATTTAAGCAACATAGCTACAGCAACAGCAACCACTTGTCCTGTTGGACCGTTAGCCTCAAGCACTCAGATTGTGTTTGATTATCGAATTTGTGTACCAACATATAGTGGATACCCACAGCAAGGATACAGTTTAACCGCCTCCGATAAGATTGAAGTAATGGTTTCGGAGAATGATGGTGTTAACTATGTTACAGTATATACCATTAACCAGTCATCTCATACTACTGCTACTGATTTTGCTAAAAAATATATTGTGCTCGATAATTCGTACAATGGAAAATCGATACTTATTAAAGTTGTAGCAACTACTGGTGGTGGAGATTTTCAGGTTGATGTTGATAATCTTTTGGTTAGGGAAACCCCTACAACACCATCTTTTAGTATAAATTCAACCGCAATTGATTTTGGATTTAATCTTATAACTAAACAACCCTTAAGTACTCTAAGTATTAGCAACACAGGAGGGGGAACATTAACCATTTCAGAAGGAGATATTACACTTACTGGGGCTAATGCATCCGACTTTACTATTGGGAATGCAACCTATCCAATATCTCTCAGTGCAGGTGAATCTAAAAATGTTGAGGTTAAATTTACACCTGCTTCGGCTGGTGTTAAAAACGCCACGTTAAATATTGCTCACAATGCAGTTGGTTCACCAGCCACTGTTACTTTAGCAGGTGAAAGTTATAATGCATATACCTCTTTTGTTGAGGGACTTGAAACTACCGCAGAGGATGGAACACCTAAAGGATGGACAATTACAAACATTGGTTGGGCATATGCTGGAGTTGTTGCCAATGCTACAAAAGCACACTCGGGAACGAATTATGTAGAAATGAGCAAGTGGAGCGCGGAGTATTGCTATTTTGCAACACCTGCTGTTGGAAATATAACATTAAACCGCTTGAAATTCTGGGCAAAATCGTCCGCAGCGTCCACATCTGTTTCAGTGGGAACAATGACTGACCCAGCAAATCCTGCCACGTTTACTGAATTTCAGAACGTTGCATTAACAACAGCATATGCTCAGTATATTGTAGATTTTAGTACATATGCAGGAACAAATGAGTATTTAGCATTTAAAACTCCTGCAGGAGCATCGAATCCTACTCTTTCGATTGACGATATTGTTTGGGAAGCTAATCCAACTACACCTGTTTTAGGTTTGGGTTCTGCATCGTTGAACTTTGGTTTATCTGTAGCCAAAACCGAAACTAGTATGTCAGTTCAAGTTTTAAATGAAGGAGTTGGTACGCTTACAATTCAACAAACAGATATAACCTTTACTGGCAACAATTCTTCTGAGTTTAAACTATCTGGTAGCAATAGTTTCCCAATTGATTTGACCAAAGGACAAGTAGCAAATATTCAGGTTGTGTTTGCACCCACTACAGCTGGCTCTAAGTTGGCCAATATGGTAATTAACCACAATGGAAGCAATGCTGCAGGAAACGTTACTCTTTCTGGAGGCGCTCTACCACAGGGAAGTTTGCTCGAAAACTTCAATGCAACAGCATTCCCTTCTAGCGGTTGGGTGGCTGAAAATGGTTGGGTTCGCCAAACTTACTCAGCATACGAAGGTGCTGGCCATGCATACATATCTCCTACTGCCAATGCAACTAATGTAAAACTCAAAACGCCACGTTTGAATATTCATCCTAACGATTCGTTAGTGTTTTACACAAAAACAACAGCAACCGCTCCATTCCCAGTAATGAAGGTTATGTATGCTGAGAATGTGGAAGGACCATGGACACAAATAGGAACAGATATTACTGTAAATAATAGCAACTATGCTAAGCAAAAAATTGACCTAAACTCATTGGCCGGATCAAAGTATTACATAGCATTTGCAGTAACCTGCAATTCATATAAGGCTACATACTTAGATTTAGTAACTGGGCCTGTTTTATATACTGCCCCGGAGTTTAAATCTACACCAAACACATCCGCTTTTGTTAACCACAATTACACCTATAGCGTTGTTACAAGTGATATTGATGCCGATAATCTTACAATTTCAGCAACAACAATTCCCTCGTGGTTAACATTGGTTGATCACAATAATGGTACTGCTACTTTGTCTGGAACACCAACAGAAGGAGGAAATCATAACGTAGTTATTGCTGTTAGTGATGGTTCAACAAGCATTGAGCAATCATTTTCGATTAACATTGTAAATAACGAAGCCCCAGTATTTACATCAACACCTTCCCTTACGGCCAAAGTTGGACATAGTTACAGCTATAGTGTTACAACTTCCGATTCAGAGAACGATTCCAGAAACATTAGCATTGAAAGTGCTCCCGCATGGCTAGGACTTACCGATAATGGTGATGGAACAGCCGTTCTCTCTGGTACGCCTACCGTAAATGGAGATGCTAATGTTACGCTTCAACTTAAGGATGGGGTAAATACCACAAATCAGAGCTTTACCATAGCAGTTGCTGCCAACGGAGTTCCTCAAATCACATCCACTGCGGTTACAAGCGGAAAAGTTGGAGATAGCTATAGTTACAGCATAACGGCAGTAGATTCCGATAACGATGCAATTACATTAAGCGCAATAGCAAAACCTGATTGGTTAACTTTGGCTGATAATGGCAACGGTACCGCTACTTTAAGTGGAGCGCCAATACAGGCAGGCAATTACGATGTGACTATTCAAGTTTCCGATGGTACTGATAACTCAACTCAGGTGTTTGCAATAAATATTGAAGCAAATCAAGTTCCTGTATTTACATCAACCCCTGGAGTTACTGCAACTACTGGACACAACTACAGCTATAGCATCGCAACTTCCGATTCAGAGAATGATGCAAGGACCATTAGCGTAGAAAGCGCACCCGCTTGGTTAAGTCTCACCGACAACGGTAATGGAACTGCAACATTAACAGGAACTCCAAATGTAACGGGTGATGCTAACGTTATTCTTCAAGTTAACGATGGATTTAATACTGTTAAACAAAGTTTTACAATAGCGGTTGCTGCCAATGCAATACCTCAAATTACATCTACTGCCGTTACTAATGGAACTGTTGGCAATGCCTATAGTTACAGCATAACAGCAGCCGATTCCGATAACGATGCCATTACAATAAGCACAACCGTTAAACCAACGTGGTTAAATTTGACCGATAATGGTAACGGAACTGCCTCATTAAGTGGAACACCAACTCAAGTAGGGAATTATGATGTAACCATTCGGGTTAACGATGGAATTGAAAGTTCAACCCAAGTATTTTCAATAAATGTAATTACAACAGGTATCAACGATTTTACAATTCAAGATATCAAGGTTTATCCTAATCCTGCACGCGATATTGTTTTCATCAATTTCGCTGGAAATAATGTAAAGGTTACTTTATTCGACATTACAGGTAAACAGGTTAAATCTTACAACAACACCACATCAATTGATGTAACGTCTATTCCTTCTGGTTTATACTTAATGAGGATAGAGAGCAATTTTGGGTTAGTGGTTAAAAGAATAGAGGTTTCCAGATAATTCCTCTAGTTTAGGTTTGTTGGATGGAGACCGAGAAATCGGTCTCCTTTTTTTGTTTATTAGTTTAAAGTATCTCTTTTCGTGCCTTTATTGTATCTTAGTAAAAAATTACGGCTATGAAGAAAATAACCTTCCTTTCAGTTTTTCTGTTAGTTACAGTTGCTTGCAAGGCGCAAAAACCAACGGAATCGGTATCGAAATTTGCATTCGATTTTTACAAATATGTTTCCAAGGATAAGAACGAAAATGTTGTTTTTGCACCATTTAGCCTTACTCCCGCATTTGGAATGGTAGCACTTGGCTCAAAGGCTGAAACTGCAAAACAAATGTCGCAGGTGTTTTATTTTCCTGTGAATGAGCCATCGTTTCACACTGCGATGGGGAAACTTCAGAATAAAATCCAAAAAGATGCTGGAAGCAATGTTGATATTTGTATAACTAACCGTGTTTGGATGGAGGAAACCTTTAAGGTTAACCGGCAGTACAAAAAATCGTTGCAGAAATCCTATAACGCAAAGGTTGCCTTAACAAGTTTTATTGCTCAGCCTGAACCATCGAGGGTAAAGATTAATAAGGCCATTGAAGCTGACACAAAGGACTATATCAAGGATTTGTTGCCCGAGGGTAGCATAACCGATTTAACCCGTTTGGTGCTGACCAACGCTATCTACTTTAAAGGAAAATGGGAAAAGGAGTTCGACCCCAAGAGAACAGCACAGCGTGAGTTTACCCTTTCTTCTGGCGAAACTATTAACTGTGCTACAATGTTTGTGGAGGATTCAATGGGCTACTTTACAAGCGAAAATTACGATGCCATTCAGCTAAACTATAAAGGAGGAAAAATTTCAATGTTGGTTATTCTACCCAACGAAAATGTTAAGATGTCGGAATTTGAAAAGAGCCTAAATATAGACCTTTACAACCAAACTTTGGCTGGATTAGAGAGGGAGAAAGTGGCAGTTCTTCTGCCCAAGTTCAAAATTGAAACAGGCCTATCGCTAAAGAAAACACTTAGTGATATGGGGATGCCAATTGCTTTCTCCGACGCTGCTGATTTATCGGGTATTTCTGGTAAAAACGATTTAAAAATATCCGATGCGTTCCATAAAGCATTCATCGAGGTATCGGAGGAAGGAACCACTGCTGCTGCAGCCACCGCTGTTGTTATAGCAATGAAATCCTTTGTTCGCAAAACTGAATTTATTGTTAACCGCCCATTTATCTACATACTAAAACATAACGGTAGCAATACCATTCTGTTTATGGGCAAGGTGGAGAATCCAAATAAGTAGATGATATATTTTTAGATTATATGCTGTAGGTGTAAACCTTACAGCATATAATTTAGTGGACAAATATTATAAAAATCCGTGAGTCGCCATATAGTAAACCTGATTAGTCAGGGCGAGCACCAAACGCTCGATTTTAAGCATTCCATAACCGATTCAAAAAAGATTGCTCGCTCCTTGGTGGCGTTTGCCAACACCTTGGGCGGAACATTGCTTGTTGGAGTTAAGGATAATGGTAACATTGCTGGAGTAAACTCCGACGAGGAGTACTATATGGTTGAGGCTGCATCGCAGATGTACTGCAAGCCCGAAGTTCCTTTTGAGGTGGTTCGGTGGGATATCAACGGTAAAACAGTTCTTGAGGTCAAGGTAAAGCCATCGAAAAAGAAACCGCACAAAGCACCCGACAAATCTGGGGCGTATAAGGCGTACGTTAGGGTAAACGATGAGAATATCATGGCTTCGCCAATTCAGCTGAAAATTTGGAAGGCTGAACATCACAGGAAATCAATTAGTTTGAATTTAAGCGATGTGGAGAATAACCTGTTCGATTACCTAAAGCAGCATAAACGCATAAACGTTCAGCAGTTCTGCAAAATTGGGTTTATGTCCACAGCCGATGCCGAACGCACACTTGTAAACCTTACGGTTTTGGGCTTAATAAAGTTTTCGGGGAATATTGAGGATGAGTATTTTTTTGTGGATTGAATAAAGAAAATAGTTGACAGTCCAAAGACCACAGAGAATCTTGTCTTTTAAACAATAGACTAAATACTAAAAACCATACACCGATAATCTGCCTTTTTTTTTGTTCTTTTGTAAAAATATTTTATTTGGGAGATGAGTGAGGTTAGGAAACCATCGTGGCTTAAAATAAAACTACCCGGAGGCGAAGGATACGCACAGGTGAGCGGGATAGTTAAGAAGCATAAATTACATACAATTTGCAGCAGCGGAATGTGCCCAAACATTGGTGAGTGCTGGGGCAATGGTGTGGCAACGTTTATGATTTTAGGCGATATCTGTACCCGCTCCTGCAAGTTCTGTGCAACAGCCACGGGTAAACCGCTACCTCCCGACCCCAACGAGCCACATAACGTTGCCCGTTCGGTGCAGTTAATGAACTTGAAGTACTGTGTAATCACATCGGTTGATAGGGACGACTTGCTCGACCAAGGTGCAGCGCATTGGCGCGAAACCGTTAAGGCAATTCGCGAGTTGAATCCAAACACCACTGTTGAGGTGTTGATTCCCGATTTTGATGGTCGCACAGAGTTAATTGATATATTCCTAGAATCGAACCCCGATGTGGTAGGCCACAACCTTGAGACGGTTGAACGCCTATCCAAACTTGTTCGCTCAAGGGCAAACTACGAGAATAGCCTTAAAACGCTTGAGTACGTTGCTAAACGAGGATACAGAGCAAAATCGGGAATTATGCTAGGTTTAGGCGAAACTCGCGAGGAAGTCGTAAAAACTATGGACGATTTAATTGCAGTTAACTGCCGAATGATTACCTTAGGACAATACCTTCAGCCTCGCCCAACAAATTTGCCTGTGGAACGTTATATATCTCCAGAGGAGTTTGATGAGTATAAACAAATTGCCCTACAGAAGGGATTTACATTTGCCGAGTGTGGTCCATTGGTGCGTTCGTCGTACCACGCCGATAAGGCACAGGAGTTGGTAAAGGGCAAGTGTTGTAACAGCTAAGCTGTACCTGCTATGCAAAAAAGAAAAAAAACATATAATGCACAACGTAAGTTTTAGTGATCTTGGACTAATTGACTATAAGGAGGCATGGGATTATCAGGAGCAACGGTTTGAAGAAGTAACACAGAGGAAACTACAGGGTGACGGAAAGTTACACTATTTGCTCTTTTGCGAGCATCCACATGTTTACACCTTAGGAAAGAGCGGTGAAAACACAAACCTGCTCATATCCGACGAGATGCTTAAGCGCATCAATGCTACGTACTATCACATAAATCGAGGAGGCGATATTACGTACCACGGTCCTGGCCAAATTGTGGCCTATCCAATTCTCAACCTCGAGGCTTTAGGCCTAACTCTTAAATCCTACATCCACGAAATGGAGCAGGTAATTATTGACTGCTTGGCCGATTATGGAATAAAATCCGACCGGCTCGAAGGCGCCACTGGCGTTTGGCTCGATGTTGGAATTAAAGGTAAAGAGCGTAAAATCTGCGCCATTGGCGTACGAGCTAGCCGTTTTGTTACGATGCACGGCTTGGCATTCAACATCAACACTAATCTCGATTACTTCAGCTACATCAACCCTTGTGGATTTATTGATAAGGGTGTAACATCAATGCAGAAGGAGTTGGGACACGAGGTTGATTACAACGAGGTGAAGCAAAATCTGAAGAAGCATTTTGCCGCTCGTTTCAAATTTGAATATAACCAGTAGTCATTCAAATGGCTCATAAAATAAAAGATGGAGATTTGAATGATGGAAAAAAGATGGGTATATAAGGAACAGGGCGATCCGGAATTGGTTAACCGCTTAGCAACTGAGCTAAGCATTGAACCAGTTTTAGCAATGCTATTGGTACAGCGTGGCGTAAAAACGTACGATGAGGCAAAGAAGTTTTTCCGCCCCTCGTTGGACGATTTGTACGACCCCTTCCTGATGAAGGATATGCACAACGCTGTTGAGCGTATTGAACAAGCAATCCGCAAAGGCGAGAGAATACTATTTTATGGCGATTACGATGTGGATGGAACAACAGCCGTTGCGCTGATGTACTCCTTCTTCCGCAGTCGTTATTCAAAAATTGGTTATTACATTCCCGATAGGTATAACGAGGGTTATGGAATATCTTTTAAGGGAATTGACTATGCTTTCGACAATGGCTACTCGTTAATTGTAGCGCTCGATTGTGGAATTAAGGCCATTGAGAAGATTCGTTACGCCACTCAGCGTAAAATCGATTTTATTATTTGCGACCACCATTTACCCGGTGACCAAATTCCAGAGGCTGTGGCTGTTTTAGACCCCAAACGGGTCGACTGCCCTTATCCTTTCAAGGAACTATCGGGTTGTGGTGTAGGTTTTAAGTTACTTCAGGGATACTGTCGCAAAGCAGGAGTTGACCCTTCTGAGTTATACAGCCATATCGATTTGGTTGCTGTAAGTATTGCATCGGATATTGTTCCAATTATCGATGAGAATAGAGTTTTAGCACACTTCGGATTGGAGAAGTTGAACTCTAATCCATCCAAAGGTCTTAAATCAATCATCAAAATAGCGAATATTGAGAAACAGCAGTTGGCCATTGATGATATTGTTTTCCGAATTGGTCCTAGGATTAATGCTGCTGGCAGAATGGAGTCAGGTAAAACCGCGGTTGACCTACTCTGTGCTGACGACGATACTATTGCCAACGAGGTGGGCTCGCTTATAGACTCCTGCAATAATGACCGTAAAAGCGTTGACCGTAACATCACCCACGAGGCACTAAGGATGATTGCCGGCGATACAAGAATGCAACATCGATACTCAACCGTAATTTTTAACCCATCGTGGCATAAGGGTGTTGTTGGAATTGTTGCATCTAGGTTAATTGAAACGTACTATAAGCCAACAGTTGTTTTAACTCAAACTGGCGATTTAGCTACTGGTTCAGCTCGTTCTGTTCCCGGATTTGACCTTTACCAAGCGGTTGAGGCTTGCTCGGACTTACTGGAGAACTTTGGTGGACACATGTATGCTGCTGGTTTAACCATGAAGGCCGACAGGGTTGATGAGTTCAAAACACGATTCGAGGAGTACGTAAGCAAAAATATTACACCCGATTTACTTACTCCACAGGTTGATATTGATGCCAAAATAAAACTCAGCGAAATTAACGATAAGTTTTACCGAATACTTAAGCAATTCCAGCCTTTTGGGCCAGGCAATATGGCTCCGGTTTTTGTCACCGATAATCTTTACGATAATGGAGAAGGACGTTTGGTCGGAAACGAGAAGGAACACCTGAAACTATCTATAATTGAGGAGAACAACCCAACAGTTTATCCTGGAATAGCATTTCAGTTAGCCGAGAATTACAAGGGAATTCATGAGCGTAAACCTTTTAACATCTGTTTTTCGTTATATGAGAATGTTTTCCGTGGAATAACTACTATCCAAATAAGGGTGAAGGATATCAAGTTTCTTGAATAGTTACTATTTAACAGAAGTAAATCTGTTTTTATCATTCCGGGCTTAGTCCCGGAATCTTTTTTTAAGTAAATTTGAAAGTAGAAAAATCTATCCCGATGAAAAGAATAGCCCTATCAGTTCTAATTGTAATTGTTGCACTTACAGCTTACGCACAAACCCTTCAACCAACTATTTCGGCTATGAAATGGGGAGCCGATTACAAGTTACACGTTAAGCTGGCGAACGATTCTGCTTACGTTATGGATGTAAAAGGATTGTACCATACTGGTAAAAATCTTTTTATCGACACAACCGATAAATCTACAACATACTATCCCGTTACGCTCGATAAGGAGTTTATCGATTATATCAAAAACAAGAAGATAGAGGAACAAGCTATAGATACTATAAAAACAGACACTCTAAAGGTCAGTTACAAAACGCTATGGTCCGCAACTCATGCTAATTTGGGCGGTGGGTACATCCATTTTGTGAACTGTTTGGTTTACTCATTGGAATCACAACAGTTAAAACTGACAGACCCAATCTTTAAACGTCCCGTTACAGAATGGAAGCCCAATCCTATGACCGAAAGCTACAAGCGTACCCGTAAATGGGAATTCTACTATCCTTCTACCCAAAAAACAGCTCAAAAAGAATATAAACTACGTTTGAAGGAAAACGACTTACGCGATTTGCAAGGAGTTCCAACACGTTTTATAGAGTTATTCCTCGAAACATCGCAATCAGAGTACGATAAGTTAATCAGCAACCGTAAAATGCAACTTGTTTCTCAAATTGATTTGGTTCGAATGCTTCTTGGTGCAAAGTATTTAGGTGAAGACCAAATCAGGCATATAAGTAGTAAAGTTTTAGGCGCTGTGGTTAAGTACAATGTAAACACAATGCCATCGGTTATTATTTTTGACGATTACAATGCTGCGGTGGCAATGAGCCTAAACTCAAAGGGTTACCAAATAGACTACATTGTTTACTCCGATGGCGAAACCGTTTCAGGTGCCGATCTCGAGGGTAGGACAGCCTTGATAGAAGGATTAATCAAAAATATAAATGAGGCTAACGAACGGGTCTTTCGGAAAAGACTACAAATCTATTATCAGAAAGTAAAATAGAATACCCAATGTTATTTTAAATAAACTCTCATGAAAAGAATAATATTACTCCTTGCGATTTTTCCAACAATTATTTCTGCATATAGTCAAAGATGTGTTTCTGGCAACTGTGTAAACGGATATGGAACTTATGAATGGACAAATGAATACGGATTTGTTGAAGAATACTATGTGGGGGATTGGAAAAACGGGAAAATGAATGGAAAAGGAACATATTATTTCGCTAACGATGATATATATATAGGAGAGTGGAAGAATGGCTACCAAGATGGAATGGGAACTTTACTAAGTTCAGATGGAATAACATTTAAGTCTGGAATTTGGGAGCAAGGAGAACTTGTGACCCCAAAAGCCATTTCAGGGTGTATTAATGGTGACTGTGAGAATGGCGAAGGGGTTTATATTTGGTCCGATGGAGAAATATACAATGGAAGTTGGGTAAACAGAAAACGTAATGGATTTGGAAGGAACAAATGGGCTAATGGAGATCTGTTTAATGGGAATTGGAAGAATGATTTAAAGCATGGTACGGGAAGGTTCTATTATAGCGATGGTACGCAGAAAATTGGCACTTGGGAAAACGATGTTTTTTCTGAATCATCTGTAGGCTGTATTTCGGGTGACTGTAATAGTGGTTACGGGGTGTTTGGATTTATTGATGGAACTAAGTATGAGGGAAGTTTTAAATCGGGTGTTTTTGATGGTCAAGGTGTATTAACTTATGGAGATGGAAATCAGTATAAAGGTTCATTCAAAAAGGGGAGTTTTAACGGGTTTGGTATCATTAAATTTAATAATGGACAAAGTTATGAGGGAACCTTTAAAGATGGGGTTTACGATGGCATGGGAGTTTATACCTTCACAGATGTACAAAAATATGAGGGCAGTTTTAAGGATGGTGCATATTCTGGTTGGGGAACGTTCTTTTATGCCGATGGGAGTAAGTTTGTGGGTGAATGGGAGAATAATTCCTGTAATGGAAAAGGAACATTATACAATGCTGATGGCTCAGTAAAACTAAGCGGAAATTGGATCGGTGGTCAGTTTGTTGAAACTACTACAAACAAGTGAGTTTATTTGTAAGAGGCCTATTTGTTTTCATAGTATCCAAACGCTACTCCTATTCGAGCGCGTCTTCCAGGCGCGTGCTTTCTTGTTCCTCTTTATCGTACAAGGCCTCTCGTTAAGAAACCCTAGTAGGCAAGTGCGATAGACCTTATTGATAATTTTAAAATAGATTGCTTATTTTGTTTAAAATTTCAATGCGCGAATGGTGCGATTATTTTTGCAATAATGCACACAACATTTAGTTGAAATGCCTATTTTGCCAACCTAATGGTTTATTCCTTTTTACTATGAGCATTTTAGTGGCATTCTTTTTCTTTCTGGGGATAATAATAGTTGGAATTTTTCCATTCCCTCTGCTTTATGGCTTTTCTAATCTCTTAAAATTTATTGTTTACAGAATATTTGGGTATAGAAAAAAGGTTGTAATTAGCAATCTCCAAGGATCGTTCCCTGATATGTCGAGGAAAGAGATCGAAAAAATATCGGGAAAGTTCTATAAAAACCTTGCCGACGTTTTTCTGGAGAGTATTAAGGGGTTTACAATGTCGCGGAAGCAAATAATAAATCGACATAAAATTATTAACCCCCAAGTAATTGAAGAATTTTACAAATCAGGCCAAAACGTAATTGGGGTTACTGGTCATTATAACAACTGGGAGTGGGGGAGCCTTTCGGCAAGTTTGCAAACGAACTATAATGTGGTAGCATTATACAAGGAGCTAAACAATAAGCCAATTAACCGATTTGTGCTTTGGAGCAGATCGAGGTGTGGTACAACCTTGGCATCAATAAAGGAAACAGCCGCGACTTTCGAAAAATATAAGAATACTAAAACAGTATTTCTTATGGCAGCCGATCAGGGTATGCAGAAACATCAAACAGAATGGGCTTATTGGGTACAATTTCTGAATAGAGAAACCCCTTTTCTTCATGGGTTAGAGAAGTATGCCCGTTTATACAATATGCCAGTTGTGTATATCGATATTCAAAGAGTAAAGCGTGGATTTTATACAAACGAACTATCTGTATTAACAGAAAACCCTCTTGAACTACAAGAGGGCGAATTAACGAAACTGTATGCTCAAAAATTAGAGTCGATAATTCGAAAGCAACCCGAGAATTGGCTTTGGTCGCATCGACGATTTAAGTACTCACGCTAAATACATTTTCTCAACTTCATGAGCATAGTGTTCTGCTAAAACTTTTCGGCGAACCTTAAGTGTATTGGTTAGCATTCCGTTTTGAATGCTGAATGGCTCTGCGAGTAGAGTGAACTTCACAATTTTCTCGTAAGGGGTCAACTCCACTTGCAACAAGTCTATTCTTTTCTCGAAGAAACGAGCTATTTCATCATTCCTAACCAAATCGGCATTCTCCATAGGTTTTAATCCAAGTTTTTCGGCTTCTTTTTTAAGTGTTTCGAATGCCGGTACTATAAGTGCTGTAACAAACTTTCTATTATCGCCAATTACAATTATTTGCTCAATAAAGGGATCGGTACCGAGTAGAAGTTCGAGTTTTTGGGGCGATACATATTTTCCTACTGATGTTTTAATCAAATCCTTAATTCTGTCTGTCATTATGAGTTCTCCCGTAGGAGTAATACTACCCTGATCGCCGGTGTAATACCACCCATCCTTGAGAGTTCTTGACGTTTCTTCAGGTTTGTTGTAGTAACCTTTAAAAACAGTGCCTCCTTTTATCAGAATTTCACCCTCGTTGCTAATTTTAACATCTATTCCCGGCATAATTGTGCCGCAGGTTTCAAAATTGTACCGTTTATTTCTAAAACAGGAAACAGTAGCAGTAGTTTCGGTAGCTCCGTAGCCATAGGTAATGAATATTCCGGCAGCATGAAAGAACCTAAGTAGTGATGGGCTAATTGCTGCTCCCGCGCAGGGCATAAACTTAATGTTACCTCCTAGAATTTTACGAAGTTTGCTAAGCACAAGTTTATCGGCAATTACATGTTTAAACTTTATACCTCTTGGTGGTTGTTGAGCCTTGCTTAGGTATTCCGAGTGGGTTTTCCCAATTTTTATGGACCAATTGAATATTTTTTGTTTAATGGACGGCCATTTCGATAGTTCCAGTTGAATTCCTTCGTAAGTTTTTTCAAAGAAACGAGGAACGGCACACATTACTGTAGGTTTAATTTTTGGTAGTTGTTTAATAATATCCCTTGGATTTTCGATATATGTATTTGTGGCTCCATTGTACAGAATGTAATAGGTCCATGTTCGTTCGAAAACATGGCTGAGTGGAAGAAAACAAGCAGATATATCAGATTCATCAAGATCTAAGCGTTCATTGTGGATTCTGAAACAATAAAAAAACATCGAATGGGTCATCATTACACCCTTTGGCTCTCCAGTTGTGCCCGAGGTGTATATTATTGTTGCTAAATCGTCGGTATTTGCTTCGGCTTCGAATGCTGAAAGTTCGGTAGTATAATCTTTATTTTTACCAAGGTTACAAAATGTAGTCCAGTCAATACAACTATCATTACCTAAGGCAAGGCCGGGCTCGAAAGTTACAATAGTCTTTAACGTATCGGAGTTTTCGAGTAGCCATAGGGCTTTTTCGTATTGTTCTTTATTGCCAACAAATATTAGCCTCATTTTTGTTTCATCGGCTACGTACTTAAGTTGCTGTTTTGACGAGGTTGCATAGAAAGGAACCACAACACCCCTAATGCATAAAATTCCGAAGTCGGCAATTGTCCATTCAGGCCGATTGTCGCTGAAAATACCAATGTTATCAAACTTATTGAACCCTAACGATATTAATGCTTTTGATACATCGCGGATTTGAGATGCCGCTTCGGACCAGTGAATACTTTTGTATTCCGTTTCAGTTCCTCTTCGGTACTTAAAAACGTCGCGATTGCCATATCGTATCGAACGCTCAAAAAACATTGTTGATAGATGTTCCTTCATGAGTGTCTTAGGTTGATTTTTTACAAAAAAGGGAAAAAATTTCGAACAGCAAAGTACACTGTTTTTTTGAGTTTAACAGATTCTTCGTCGGATAAAAACTCAGGAATGCTCTATTTTTTTATTTATCAGGATTCCAATTTGGTTTCATACTGTCAAATAGTTACTTTAGGCGAGTTGTTTTATGGTTTTTTAAATTACTCGTCTTATGTTTCGTAAAATCAGAATATCAACAAGGCTTTTGCTGTTTAGCGCAACAATGCTAGTTACAATTGTTGTTGTAGGAGTAATTGTTTACCTTGGTATATCAAAAATAAAAAGGTATTACACTGATCAGATTGAAGCGCAAATGTTTTCCGACCAAAAGGATAAAATTAAGGTTGGAACCCACTCAATGGCTCTTTCGCTTAGCGTTGTTCTGAATGGTGTTACCGATAAAGAACATCAAAAGAAACTAATACAGGATGTAATTGATGCAATACGATACGAGGACGATAAATCGGGTTATTACTTTGTTTACGAGGGCACTGTTAATGTTGCACACCCCGATCATCAGTATATTGGGAAAGATTTATCGAACCTGAAAGATGTAAACAACACCTACTTTATACAGGAGGCCTACTCCAATGCTAAGAAGGGCGGCGGGTATAACAGCTTAATATTCAACAAGCCGGGTCAGGGCGATCGGCCTAAGGTTGTTTATGCCGAGGCAATTTCCAATACCGATTACTGGATTGCCACAGGAGTTTACTTGGATAACATAGAAAGAACACAGTTAGCCATAAATTCCTCGGTAAGCGGAATGACCAATAGAATAATGGTTGTTCTACTTAGTTTTGTTATTGCAATCATTTTGTTTGTTTTTCTGCCATTAAATATTGCTATTCGTCGCAGTATAATAGCTCCACTCAAAACTGCAATTGATGTTTCGTATGAGGTGGGACATGGCAATCTTTCGGTCAACATTTCCGATAATTTTTCCGATGAAATTGGGAATTTGTTAACCGAGTTAAATTCAATGAAGTTGCGATTATCCGAAACGCTGATTCAAACTCGCAAAACTATAGATTCGGTTAAGCTAAAAAGCCAGGAGATGTTTGGTGAGTTGGAGGAAATTGCGGTAGGTGCCAATAAACAAGCGGCCACTATGGAGGAAATTTCCGGGACGATGTCTCAAATTGAGGAGCAGGCTAGGCAAATCTCGGAAAATGCTCTAGAAACAACAAAAATTACAAAAACAACATCTCAATATGCAAAAGAAACAGGTGATGTGGTTGAGCAAACGGTAAACGTATTACGCGATATTACTGAACAGATATCAATAATTAAAGAAATTGCTAAGCAAACAAATATTTTGGCAATAAACGCTGCAATAGAAGCGGCTAGAGTTGGAGTAAGTGGAAAAGGTTTCTCCGTGGTGGCAAATGAAGTCAAAAAGCTAGCCGAACGAAGTCAGGCTGCGGCCGACTCAATTGCTCAACTATCAGCTCGTAGTTCGTCTGTTGGCCAGAAAGCGGAGTTGATGCTTGGCGAGTTGGTTGAAAATTCCAATAAATCGGTTCAGTTAATGGAGGATGTTAATTCAAGCGTGATTGATCAAACCCGAAGCGTAATGGAAATTAACAAGGCTATAACAGACATTGATAATGTTATCCAGCAAAACGCTGCATATTCCGAAAAGATGTCAATTACAGCAAACTCATTGGTTGATAATACTGAAGAATTACAAAAGCAGATAGATTATTTCACCTTATCATGAAATTATACACAGAGTACTTTTTTTAAATTAAGCTTAATTAAGCAAAACCAAACTATCGCTAATCTCATTAATTAGTTGAGTTGCTTCTTTCTCCAATTTTTCATAGGCATTATCAGTTAAACCCTTTGTTTCCATAAGTGTTACTGTAGTTTTCAGTTTACTAAGGAGAATTTGGGTTTTTTCCAGTTGCTCTTTTATGCTCTGCGTTGATGTTTGGTCTGTTTTATTTGATGCTTGCTTTACTTGATAGTCGAAAATTGCAATAAAAATATTTGCCTGACGAACTGCTTGGTCTGCCTTTTCGAATACAGCGCTTAATTTTTCTGGGTTTTCGGCAGTCTTTACCCTACCAGCTGCGCAGAGTTCGGGCTTTAAATCGCAGATTAGCTTAAGGGTTTCGTCAACCTGTTTCTGGTAGGTTATTAGTTTTTGGTTGAGGTTTGCTATGGTCGATAAATCCTTGGAGGTAACATCAACCTTCATAAAATCCTTAACGTTATTCATATCGCGCTCAACCTCTGTAATTTTGTTGCTCAGGTATTTGGTACTTTCCATGTTGGAATCGGCAGAGTATATTGCCTCAAAGTTTCCTTTGATAGTTTGTAGTTGTTCCAACCTTTTGAAAATCCAAGGTTCAAGTGTTACCACAATGCTATCCTTACGCTGGAGTTCCTGTTTTCGGTTGAATTCGTCCATTCGTTGACCAAAAGCGTTGATAGCCGCAATGGCGCGTTCGCGGCATAATCCGCACGATGTGTTTTTGGTTAGTGCAAGGAGTGCCGATGTAGCATTCTTTGTTTGTTTTGTGGCTTGTGTTTCGTTCAGCTTCTGAACATCCTTTTCGAACGAAACTCTATACAAATCATTCTCCAACTTGGAAATTTGCGAATTGATGAGTTGTCCCTCTAGATTCTGGTTCATGAGCTCGGGTTTGAATATTCCTGAGAATTGCAAAGCAGCAATGTACTGCTCAAGTTCATTGGTAGGAATATTTCCAACGCTTTCCAGCCTAATTAGAGTGTTTACCAAATCCTTGGTCGATTTTAGATTGTGGTCGCCATCGAGGTATAGCGATGCAAAACCCAAAACGGACTCGTACTCGCGGTTAAATATCGATGTAAATGTGTTGTTGCCCTTATACTTAAACTTCATCTCCTCAAAAGCCTTTATAAGTTGGCGGTAATACTGCATCACACGGAATAAACTTCCCGATATGGCATCGGTATTACCCGTTCGGTAGTTGAGGTTATAAACATCAAGGTGATTTTTGAAATTGGCAAAAACGGTTAAGAATGTACTAAAATCCTTCTCTTGGCGGTAGGTTTCGCCATTAATCAGACCCAAGCGGAAATCGTTCTCGTACTTAAGTTTTCGCTTTTCGATATTGGCAAAGGTAACCTCATCTCCGCTCACGGGGTCCATTCGGTAAAGCGATTTATAGTTTACTACCACAATTACTGGGTAGTGCTTGTAGGCTAACAATTGCCGAAGGACATCGCGACTAACCTTTCCGTGCTGTACGGTATCCAGAAAACTGCGGAATGGTTCTGTTGCTATTTCAATAGGGTTACTGTTGGCCGTGGAGAGAGCGTAGAGCTTAATGGAGTGAACTCGGGTATCAAAATTTTTCTGTTCAAAAAGCCGTATGGTGGAGCTAAACTTGTACTCCTTTTTCTTTGAGTTTGACTCAATAAAGTTGCCAAACTCCCCAATTATTGCCATAACAGCATCGGTTGGGGTAAGAATTTTGGATAGATTCTTAAGTTGTGTGGCTACAAGCGATAGAATTTGGTCTTTATCGTTGTTGGTTATTGCCCTAACCCGAATTTCAGCATCAATATAATCCTTAGTAGAATAAAGCGGAAGATTATCGATAATCCGAACATGGTCAATATTATCGCTTACAAATGTTTGATACTTGCTCTCCTTATCCCTTGATATTTGGAAGTTGTAAAGCGGATAGGTTATATCATTATCGCCAAAGAATTTTACGTTTTTAAGA
>JAEXVC010000098.1 GCA_023406715.1 Bacteroidota bacterium
TTCGTGAAACTGAGGAAAACCAGGGTGCTGGTGACCAAGGTATGATGTTTGGTTATGCAAGTCGCGAAACCGACGACTATATGCCGCTTTCACTTGTGCTATCGCATGTATTGTTAATGGAACTTGCAAAGATTCGTCGCGAGGGTAAGGAGATGACCTATCTTCGTCCCGATGCTAAATCGCAGGTAACATTGGAGTACGATGATAACAATCAACCAGTGCGTATTCATACAATCGTAGTGTCAACTCAGCACGACGAGTTTGATAATGACGATAACCGCATGCTCGAAAAGATACGTATGGATGTTAAGAACATCTTGATTCCAAGAGCAAAAGCAAAATTCCCAGAGCGAGTTCAGAAACTTTTCAAGGACGATTATATCTTACACGTTAACCCAACCGGTAAGTTTGTAATTGGTGGTCCACATGGCGATACAGGCCTAACAGGACGTAAAATTATTGTTGATACCTACGGAGGAAAAGGTGCTCACGGTGGTGGTGCATTCTCTGGTAAAGACTCATCTAAGGTTGACCGCTCTGCTGCATATGCAGCACGCCATATTGCAAAGAATATGGTTGCAGCAGGCATTGCCGATGAGGTGCTAATTCAAGTTGCTTATGCAATTGGTGTTGCACAGCCAGTTGGACTTTACGTGAATACTTATGGAACATCAAAGGTAAAACTTACCGATGGTGAAATAGCGCAGAGAGTTCAGAAGGTATTCGATATGCGCCCAGCGGCAATTGTGAAACGTTTTGGATTAAAAAATCCAATTTTTGAGGAAACTGCAGCCTATGGTCACTTTGGTCGCGATTATTACAAGCGCGAGGTTGAGTTCGTTGTGAATGGAAATGGCAACGGAGCAAAAACCGAAAAGCGCATGGTTGAGTTCTTCACCTGGGAGAAACTGGACTATGTTGATATCTTGAAGAAAGAGTTTGGTTTGTAATAATCTATATGGAATATATGAGCCCGGCTGGATTTCAGTCGGGCTTTTTTTATTTCTAAAATTGAAGGATATTTAATTATTACAAATATTTAGGTGCTGTGCACCTAAAAAAATCAAAGAAAATATGCAAACAACTTGCGGCAGAGCCGCTTAATATTTGTAGCATTTAATGTTGAAGGAAGTTTGAGGTGCAGAGCACCGAAATATAATGAGAGAGAGAATTCGTATAAATGAATGGTTTATTGAAGAAATATTAATTAAATTTAACTAACACCCTAATAACTAAAGAAATGGCCAACACCTACACCAAATTCTATGTTCATCTTGTTTTTTCGCCCAAGAATAGAATGGCGTTAATAGAAAAAACATGGAAGGATGAACTAGAAAAATACATTACTGGGATTATTCAGAGTCACGGACACAAGATGTTAGCTATAGGCAGCATGCCTGACCATGTTCATATATTTATAGGCTATAATGTTAACCAACTCATTCCAAATCTTGTAGAAGAAATTAAAACGTCAACAAACTCGTTTATAAAGGAAAATAAATTATCAAAATTTAAATTTGATTGGCAAAAAGGTTATGGGGCATTTACTCATTCTCACTCACAAATAAACGAAGTTGTTCAATACATTATTAATCAAGAGCACCATCATAGAAAGAAATCTTTTAGAGAGGAGTACTTGGATATTCTATTAAAGCATGACATAAGTTATCGTGATGAATATAATTTTGAGTTTTTCGACTAAAGACACATAAATCATTGATATATAACAAATCACGTTTATTCTGGAAAAGAAAATTACGACCACTAAAACTATTATTCCAATAGTTCAATATGATATTTCGCTACTCTGTAGCTTACGTTTGTATTTATTTGCATTTGCTACAAGTATAGCACAGCTCTGCTGCTAATTTTAAGGCCGCATGGCGGCAAAATATTTATAGTAACATGATAGGCATATTTGAGTTTAAGCTACAGAGTAGCGAAATATAAAATGTTAGAAAAACAGCATTAGCCTTTGAATTCTAAAAGACTATTCATCATCAAAATTACTTTGTAGTTAAAATTAATTCGACAGACTAGTGGTATAATAACATTAAGTTGTCATTTATTAAACACAATAAATTGACAGCATTATGTTATTATTTATCTTTACTTCCCAAATAAGGCCAAGTTGGAGCTATTGGATAAAAATATTGTGGACGCATTGCGCCAAGGCGATGAGCAGGTTTTTGAGACCATTTTCAGAACCTACTACGAGCGTCTTTGCAATTACGCCAACACAATACTGAACGATATGGACGAGGCCGAGGAAATGGTTCAGGGCGCATTTCTGACTGTTTGGGAAAAACACGATGCGCTGGAGATTCATACATCAGTTAAATCCTACTTATACCGAGCGGTTCATAATAGCTGCTTGAACAGGGTTAAGCACTATAAAGTGCGAAAAACATACGGCGATGCTGTTAAAAACCAATCGGAACTATTGCATGATGATGCCTCGCAGGATTTGGTTGGAAGAGAGCTGGAAGGAATTGTGGCTAATGCCATTGATTCGCTACCCGACCAGTGTAAGTTGGTTTTTAAGTTAAGCCGATTCGAGAATTTAACTTACGCCGAAATAGCAGAACAGCAGGGAATCTCCGTGAAAACGGTGGAAAACCATATGGTAAAAGCGCTGAAGGTGCTACGCGAAAAGTTGAAGGACTATTTGCCCGTTTTGATTTGGTTACTATTTATGAAAAACTAGAATATTGGTAGAGGATAACAAACATATCGACCTAATAATTGCCCGGTTCATTGCTGGTGAAGCAACCGAGCAGGAAATTACTTTGCTTAACCAATGGCTCAAAGAGTCGGAGGTTAACCGCAAGTACTTTGGCGATATACAGTTTGTTTACCAAAAAGCCGTTACATCGCACACAGTTAATAAAGTTGATGTTGATAAGGCTTGGAGCAGGGTTCATCAGCAGATGAAGAAAAAAACCGTTCAACCAGAGCCAACAGCGAAAATGGTTACTTTCCAGATACCTGTTTGGCTTAGAGTTGCTGCTGTGCTGGTTATTGTTTCAGGAATATCGTTTGGTCTTTACAGGTATTACTCCTCTGCCCTACTCTACCCCACCGAAATGGTTGCTGCGGCAAGTAAGGACAGCGTAATTACCAAGAGTTTGTGGGATAGTTCAACTGTTGCGCTGAATAAGAACAGTAAAATTACCTATGCAAAGAACTACGGCAAAAAAGAACGCAGGCTGAAACTTGAAGGCGAAGCCTACTTCGATGTTAAGCATATTGAAGATAAGCCATTTATTGTTGAGGCCGAAGGAACATTAATTGAGGATATTGGAACATCGTTCAATATTAAAGCGGCTGAAACCGATACTATTGTTGAGGTGTTTGTAAAATCGGGCGAGGTAGTATTCTTTACAAAGGATAATAAGGGAATTAGCCTTATTGCGGGTGAAATGGGAATTTACAATAAGAATACAAGAACATTTACAAAGATTGCATCGCCCGATGTAAACGCTACATCGTACGTAAATAAGATATTCCTTTTCCAAAATGTTCGTCTGGCCGATGTGGTTCAGCAGCTAAATATGGTTTATGGTACCAACATTCGTTTTGGCAATGAGCAGTTAAAGGATTGTACCATATCGGTAAAGTTCGAGAATGAGGATATAGACTTAATACTAACAATTATTGCCGAAACACTCGAACTAACAATTACAAAGGATACAGAGGGATATACAATTAACGGAGATGCCTGTAAAAAGGAGTAAGCAGAATGAAGAAGATACTTTTACTATTCCTGATATCAACCCTAACTATCAACTTAAAATCGCAGAATAGTTCTGTTCCTCCGCTTGAACGCGAGGTAACATTATCCATTTCGAACGAGTCGGTGCCATTTGTGCTGAATGCAATTTCGCAGCAAACAGCCGTAGTTTTTTCCTACAGCCCCAATGTGATTAGCACAACCAATAAAATTAGTGTTGATGTAAAGGCAAAATCCGTAAGGCATACGCTTAACACCATTTTTACAGGAACAGTAAAGTATAAGGTGAGGGGAAAGTACATTATTCTTCAAAAGAACGAGGCGCTTGCTAAGGAGGAGGTTATTGTTGAGGGATATTTATACGATTCACAAACCGGCGATAAACTAACCAACGCCACCGTTTACAACAAGGAACAAAAGGTATCGA
The DNA here is from genome assembly GCA_023406715.1 of Bacteroidota bacterium. Lineage (GTDB taxonomy): Bacteria > Bacteroidota > Bacteroidia > Bacteroidales > Tenuifilaceae > SB25. The sequence goes on from JAEXVC010000098.1 coordinate 4,161, forward strand.
CCATAACCGATGAGTATGGCTACTTTAAGCTCGAAGTTCCTACCGATGCTGCTAATCCTGAGCTAAAAGTCAGCAAAGAGGGTTATTCCGACACCCTGTTAGCGCCAATTTCGGGCAACCTGAATTACGTTAACGTTGAATTATCAACAAAGCAAAAGATTGAGGAAACACCTTTGCTTATTGAACCAACTGTAGAAAAGGAAAAGAATCGAATCAAAATGCCGGAATGGTTAATCCCTAATCGGTTATTAATCAACACCAAAAACATTTCCGATACGCTATTCAGTAAGTTTCAGTTTTCGCTTATTCCGTTTGTGAGTACCAATAAGCTGTTATCGGGTAAAACCGTGAACGATTATTCCTTAAACATGACTGTTGGCTACGTGCAGGGTGTGCGCAAGGTTGAGTTGGGCGGTATTGCTAACATTGTTAGGGAAGATGCTGGTTATTGTCAGTTGGCTGGAGTTGCTAACGTTGTGGGAGGATTAGCTTATGGATTCCAGGGTGCAGGAACATTCAATGCCGTTAGGCAGATGAGCGGTATACAGGCGGCTGGTGTTATAAACTTTGTTCTTAACGATGCCAACTATATTCAACTGGGCGGAACAGGAAACTTTGTGGGCGGAAAATTTACTGGAGTTCAAGTTGCTGGTATTTTCAACATTGATAGCGAAATAAGCGGTGTTCAAGTGGCTGGAGTTACCAATCTTACTGGCGAAGCCGAAGGGGTTCAGGTGGCCGGCGTACTAAATCACGCAAAGAAAATTGTAGGAACGCAGGTTGCTGGTGTTATGAATAATACCGACAGTTTGGATGGTGTTCAGGTTACAACCGTGTTTAACCGGGCAGCATACTTTAAGGGTTACCAAATTGCAGTAATAAACTATGCCGACTCGTGCAATGGTATTCCCTTTGGACTTTTCAACTTTGTGCGGAAGGGTTACCATAAAATTGAGTTATCGGCCGATGAGGTTTTCTACACAAACCTAGCATTCCGAAGCGGAGTAAAGAAATTCCATTCAATAGTATCGGTTGGTCTTCGACCAGAGAACTTGGATAACCCAGTTTGGATGTTTGGATACGGTTTGGGAACAACCCTCGGAAAATCGGACAAATACTTATTCGACATTGATTTAACGGCACATCAGGTAATGAAGGGTGGTTACTTTGCATCTAAGAATTCGCTTTACAAATTAACGCTTGGTTTAGATAGAAAATTATCATCCAAAACCTCAATTACTTTCGGTGTAACTTACAATATCTATGTAACCAATACTAATTCAAAGTACTACAGCGATACTTTTTCATCGCTAGTCCCCTACTCTTTTACAAACAGCACAAGCAGTAATGGAACAAATGTAAAGACTTGGGTAGGCGGAAAGATTGGGATAAGGTTCTTGTAGTTGATAGTTGATGGATTCTCATTCCCTAAGCTTACGCAGATTTGTAATTTGTGCACATAAGTCTGCCTTACACTTCAAAAATCATCATTCGTTAATCAATATTCAAAATTCTTAAAAAATCTCACGTTAAGAATAGGGGTATAGCCAAAAGTGGTTGTCATAGGTTTGAATTATAATTAAAAAACCAATGAAAACAACTATCAAACTTATCGCAAAACTCTTTATTTATCTAGCGCTTTATGCGATTAGCTTAGTATCATTTAAAATTGCAAACTCCCAAAATTTAACCCAAGTTATAAAGGGAAATATTGTAGATGTTGAAACACAAACCACGCTTCCAGGAGCAACAGTGGTGGTACTTGGCACCAATCCAACATTAGGAACATCAACCGATATTAATGGTAACTATCGAATAGAAAATGCGCCGCTTGGCCGCTACAGTATTCAAGTTGCCTTTGTTGGCTACGAGCAAGTTGTAATACCCGAAGTGCTTATTACATCGAGCAAAGAGGTTGTGATTAATGTTGGGCTTAAGCAGAGCATTAACCATATACAGGAAGTTGTTGTAAAAGCGCATACACGCAAGGATAAGCCTATGAACCCTATGGCAACCATCAGCGCAAAATCGTTTACCGTTGAGGAAACCCGCCGTTATGCAGGAGGGTTGGACGATCCTGCTCGTATGGTTTCAGCATTTGCGGGTGTTACCGTTGGCAACATTCAGGATAATGCCATTATTATTCGTGGTAACTCACCCAAGGGCGTATCGTGGCGATTGGAGGGAGTTGAGATTCCAAACCCAAATCATTTTGCAGGAGGAAACGTTGCTGGTGGAGGAGTGGTAACAGTTTTCAGCAGTCAACTATTGGCCAACTCCGATTTTTTTACAGGGGCATTTCCTGCGGAATATGGCAACGCTCTTGCTGGTGTGTTTGATATGAAACTACGTAGCGGAAATAATGAAAAACGCGAGAGCACATTTCAGGCGGGCTTAATGGGAATTGACTTTGCATCCGAAGGCCCTTTTGTGAAAGGAGGAAAATCGAGCTACCTATTCAATTACCGATACTCTACACTTGATTTAATTAGCAAAATGGGACTTATTCCCTCCGAGCAAATTCCGCGTTATCAGGATTTATCTTTTAAGTTGAATTTTCCAACCAGCAAAGCCGGAACATTTTCAATATGGGGAGTTGGAGCAATTGATAACAACACCGAACCAGAGGATAAGGATTCTGTAAACTGGGAGAGCGACTGGGATAGAACTTCGTACGATTGGAATATAAGTATGGGAGCAGCAGGTATTACCCATAAAATTCTACTTGGTAGTAAAACCTACTTGAATACTTCCCTAGCGGCGTCGGGAACGGTTAACACTATGTTCGGAGAGCGATACGATGATTTGCTTGTTCTGCGTCCCAACTGGGACTTTACCGATAAATCGGGCAGAGTAGGGGTTAATACTTTTTTGAACCATAAATTCAGCGCAAAGCACACCATTCGTACAGGTGTAAACTATAGTAAAATTCTGTACAATATTGATTTGAGTAGTACCATAAACGATAAACCCGAAACCTTTCAGAATTTTGTAAAGCAGAAGGGAAGCAGCAACTATGCTGAATTCTACATACAGTCGAAGTACAGCGTAACGCAGAATTTAACTGCCAACACAGGGGTTAACTTCAGTTACTTTGCGTTGAATGGAAACTACTCAATTGACCCACGCTTTAGCCTGAAATGGGACTTTGCCCAGAACCAATCAATTTCGTTTGGTTACGGAAAACATAGCCAATTGGAAGAACTAAAAATCTATCTTATAAAGAAGGAAATTGCGGGAGAAGACTACTATCCAAACAAAAACCTAGAATTATCAAAAGCACATCACTTTATACTTGCTTACGATTGGTTAATCAACAGCAACTTAAGGTTGAAGGTGGAGCCATACTTCCAGTACTTATATGATGTCCCCGGAATAGCCGATAGTTCCTACTCCTTAATCAACTTTAAGCAGGACTGGTCGTTTATGAATGCCTTGGAGAACAACAGCGTTGGCAGAAACATTGGTGTTGATATAACCTTTGAACGGTTCTTAAATAACAATTACTACTATTTGGTTACGGCATCAATTTTTGATTCCAAGTACAAAGGCGACGATAATATGTGGCGTGACACTAGGTACGATAAGGGTTTTGCAGTTAACATTCTATTAGGAAAGGAGTTTATGTTCAGCAAAAACAGAATGCTTGGAGTTAACCTAAGGGCGAATATAATGGGAGGGGAGCGCTATAGCCCTGTAAATTATGCACAATCGATGCAGGATAAAACAATTATTTATGACGAGACATTTGCATTTGAAAAACAGAATCCCACCGTCTACAATATGGATATTTCAATTACTTACCGAGCCAATAAGCGTCGATATTCGGGAGTGTGGGCACTTCAAGTTAAGAATGTGTTAGGTTCGCCAATGGAGGAGGGCTATGTATATAACTACCGAACAGATAAAATTGAGAAATCATCGTCGGTGGTAGTGCTTCCTGTACTAAGCTATAAGGTGGAGTTTTAAACTTATTATAAAAAATAAACCACAAAGGACTCAACGTGCTTAACAAAGAGCGCAAAGTCCTTTGTGGGCTTTGTGTATCCTTAGTGTTACTTTGTGGTTAAAATATCTTTTGATACACCTTATTTTTCACGAACAACGAACAATCATCAACTCAAACGACCTCCTTTGCTTCGTTCAGTATTACAAATTGCACAATTAAGTTTCAATAAAACAAAGGAATTAGCGTTTATCATTTCAAATGATATTTTCTATTCATTAAATAATTACTTTTGTTAACCAATTTACTAGGAAACATTTAGCAACTTTGTCTTTTATTTTTTTACGGATGTCGATTGTAGTTAATAACGTTACAAAACTTTATAATCAGCAGAAAGCGCTCGATTCTGTAAGTTTTTCCATACCCACAGGTGAGGTGGTTGGTTTGCTTGGCCCCAATGGTGCAGGCAAATCAACATTGATGAAAATTATCACCGGCTATATAAAGCAAACCGATGGTACCGTTGAGGTAAATGGAAATAATACTTTAAACACCGAGTTCGATTTTAGGGCTGAAATTGGCTACTTGCCCGAGAATAATCCGCTTTACGTTGATATGTACGTTAAGGAGTATTTGCTTTGGGTGGCAAGTATCTACAAACTTGGAAAAACCTCAGAAAGTAGGGTGAAGGAGCTAATTGATATTACTGGGATTGGATACGAGCAGAACAAAAAAATTGGCTCATTGTCCAAAGGATACCGTCAGCGTGTTGGTTTGGCACAGGCTCTTATTCATAACCCAAAGTTGCTTATACTCGATGAGCCAACCAGCGGGTTAGACCCAAACCAGATTATAGAGATTCGAAATCTTATCTCCGAGATAGGAAAAGATAAAACAGTTATTCTATCAACCCATATAATGCAGGAGGTTGAGGCCATTTGTAAGCGAATCATTATTATTAATCGTGGAAAACTGGTTGCCGATGGTTCAACAAATGAGGTTAGGGCTTTATCATCGGGGTTTGGACATCAGGTGTTGGTAGAGTTTGTTGAAGATGTAGCAGAGGAGAGCCTTTTAAAAATATCGGGAGTGCAGAATGCTTATAGAACCGATAGTACTGGATGGGTATTAATATCTAAAGAAGGAATCGATATTCGTCCAAATATATTTAGTTTTGCAAAAGACAATGGATACACTCTTTTAACGTTAAGCAGGAAGAGCTTGCAGTTGGAAGAAGTTTTTCAAAATCTTACACAACCAAATCATGTAAAGAACTAACAATCAATAAATAAACTAACCAATTTATATCAGTATGGAAAACAGTGCAAAATCATCAAAAGCAGTACCAGTATTAACTTTTGTTGTTGTTCTGCTACTAATTGTGCTTGCAGGATTAACTTACGTTTACTACCAGCAAAAGCAAAATGCAAAGGAAACAGAGACTCAACTATTGGCCGAAAAGGATTCTATTTCGCAGAATCTACTCAACCTTATGACCGACTATAAGGAGTTAGAGACTGATAATGATTCTTTAAATCAGAAATTGGTTCGTGAGCAGCAGAATGCTAAGAAACTTTATGATGAGCTTCAGAGTACCAAGAGAATCAGTTACGCTAAAATTAAAGAGTATCAGAAGGAGCTTGGAACCTTACGTTCAATTATGAAAGATATGCTTCACGATATCGATTCGCTAAATGCAATGAATAAAGAGCTTATTGCAGAGAATATTAAGGTGAAGGAAGAGGCTGCAACAGCAAAACAAACCGTTAAGGAGTTGGAGCAAAAAACCGAGGAACTTAATACTCAGGTTGCAAAAGGTTCGGTTGTTAAGGCTCGCGATGTTGTTGCTATGGGAGTAAGCCGTAAAGGTAACGAAATGACCCGCGCACGCAGAGTTGAGAAAATCCGTGCTTGCTTTACTTTAAACGAAAACACAATTGCAAAGGCAGGTAACCGTTTGGTTTATATGCGTATTGTTGGTCCAGATGACTATGTCCTTGCAAAAGCAGAAACCGATGTGTTCGATTTTGAGGGTGAAAAAATTGTGTTCTCCGCAAACCGCGAGGTAGACTACCAAAACAAGGATATTGAAATGTGTATTTACTACGATAGCAATGGTGAACTTTTAAAGGGAACTTACAAGGTAACCCTTTATATGGATGGCTATATGATTGGCTACAGCGAGTTTACTTTGAAGTAGTATTTAGGCTTAGGTATACAAGAAGCGCGGAAAAACTTCCGCGCTTCTTTATTTTTCAACTAGATACTTTTCTAGTATTTCGGCACATTTCTGTACGGCATTGTTGCAAACCCTATCGAATAATCCTTCGGTATTGGCCTTTTCCTTTTGCGCCTCATTGTTTAGGTCTATTTTTATCAACTCAGAGCATTGGGTATCTCCCAGTATTTGCTGGCATTCAAGAACATAATCGCCTGCCAGTTTAATTGCCCGTTTCTTTTTTTCCAAATCGCCGTGCACCGAATTTCCGTGCTTTAGTCCAATAATTATTGCCCCGGCATTAATGGCACCACAAATATGCTGTTGGTAACCAATGCCCCCACCTAACGATGAACCAATCTGTAAACTTTGTTCAATACTTAGCCCTACTTCTGGGCCATAAACTGCCATAATTGATTGGGCGCAAGTGGCGCTTTCCATAAAGTATTTAACGGAGAGTTCTGGCTTCTTCATTTATTTTCAGAATTAGTAGACTATTGATTTTGGTACTTAAAATAGTAAAACCCTTTAAGAATAGATAGAAGAAGAAGTGGAAAAAAGACAGTTTGAAGGAATCGAAAAATAAAAAAGTTCAGAATATTCAAATGAATTAGCGTTGCGAACAAGACAATAAGAGAGCAATCAAAAAGCATTACCGCTTTACTCCATTTACCATTGTTGAACGCTTTTGGTATAGGCTCTCCCATTATCTCTCCTTTGCTTGATAGCAAAAGGTCGTACAGGCAAATTGTAAAAATTATTGGCGATACAACCCCAAACAGAAAAAGTATATACCCTGATGGAAACACCTTAAACGAATACAAAACCCCTGCAACAAATGATATAAGAAAATTAAAGGCAAATACGGAGGGAGACTCCACAAGGTTTTTTGTCCAGAAGTTAAATATTGTTCCCCCTGAATCATTCACAATACTCATAAAAACTATGCTTTATAAATTAAGAAAACCGTATAGGCAATGTATATAGTAACAAGTATTACTCCTTCGCGTCTATCAATTTTCCTGCCTGGGCCCGATATGGCAAATAAAAGCATGAAAACGCTGGCAAAGATATTCACAATTAAATCTATACTAGCTCCAGGATATGTGGGTATCGGATTAATTAATGATGAAGTTCCAAGTATGAATAGTACATTGAAAACATTTGAACCAACTACGTTACCAATGGCAATATCGGGTTTGTTTTTATAGGCAGCAATGGCCGATGTTGCCAACTCGGGCAAGGATGTTCCTGCAGCAACAATTGTTAAACCAATAATGGATTGACTAATGCCCATTGCACTGGCAATGTCAACAGCCCCGGTTACTATTAATTTTCCGCCACCAACAAGTAATCCTAAACCTCCAAGAACCATTAATGAAGATAACCAACCTTTGCGTTTCTCAATAGTTGGGGCAACCTCATCGGGACTCGATTTCCCGGTAAGGAAATTGTAATACATAAATACGCAGAAAAGCAATAATAGTACTATCCCGTCGATTCTTGAAATAACAGATGCACTACCTTGGTCAATAAAAACATCATTTGCAATAACAATTAGGGCTAATGAGGCTAATAAATTGAAAGGAATTTCAACCTTGACGGTAGTGTTCTGAACGCCTATGGGTTTAATTAACGCTGCAATACCAAGAATAAAAAATGCATTGAAAATATTGCTACCAACAATATTACCTAGTGCAATATCAGTATTACCAGACATTGCAGAGATTATGTTAACCGACAACTCAGGGGCAGATGTGCCAAAAGCAACCACCGTTAATCCAATAGTTAATGCGGATATTCCTAGTTTTTTTGCTATGCTAGAGGCGCCCTCAACAAGCCAATTGGCTCCGAGTATTAGCAAAACTAAGCCGATTATTATGTAAATGGAATCTAGAAACATACTATATGCTTTTTATGAGTTAATTAACTTTACAAAAAATCAATTTTTATAATTTCTTGGTGCAAAGATAAATTTGTTTGGGTTAACTTAGCGGCAATTTATAAATCAAAATTTACCTATGGTTTTAAGGCGAGTTTTATATGTCATCCTAACGGGACTTTTTATTGTTTTTCTTTTTCCTAGATGCGCTAAAGTTGTATCGCCTACGGGTGGACCAAAGGATACCATTGCACCTGTTATGGTTAATAGTCAGCCCAAATTAAACGCAACCAACTTTACTGGAAATGAAATTTTCTTTGAGTTTGATGAGTATATTCAACTGAAGGATTTTCAACAAAAACTAATTGTTTCGCCACCTTTAAACCAGAGTCCGTTTGTAAAAACTAAGGGTAAGAAAATTATCCTTGAAACAACAGACACGCTTAAGGAAAATACAACCTATACCGTTTATTTAGGGGATGCAATTTCCGATATCAACGAAGGGAATCCGATTAACAGTTTTGAGTTTGCCTTCTCCACCGGCGATATGATTGATACCCTAACATTAAAGGGAAACGTGGTAAACTCTTTTACCCAAAAGCCAGTTGAGGGTGCTTTATTAATGCTATACGATAGTTTTTCCGATTCACTTCCATACAAAGAAGTTCCTAAGCATATTGCAAAAACGAATAAAAGTGGTGAGTTTAAAATAAACAACCTAAAGCATTTAGACTATAAGTTGGTTTGTATTACCGATGCAAACTCCAACTATAAGTATAATCAGGGAGTAGAAGAGATTGGTTTTTTCAGCGACACGTTAAAAAAAGAAAACTTTACCGATACTGTTAGCGCCAACAAAATAACCATAAAGACTTTCCGCGAGGAACTCCCAAATCAAATCATAACAGGTTATGATAGGCCAGAGCGAAATCAATTTATACTTGGTTTCTCCCGTAAACCAGTTGGTGGTTTTTCATTGGAGAATCTTAATATTCCGGAAATTACCGATTGGTATATCACAGAACCAGACCTACAAGGCGATACCGTTAAGGTTTGGATTGTCCAGGACACATTAGCAGCTCTAGACACGCTTAAGGTTTTGGCTCGATATCAAAAAACCGACTCACTTAATATTCTTAATCCTCAAACCGATACTCTCAAAGTGCTATACTTTGAAAAAAACCCAGAACCAAAACACTCAAAGTCCAAAAAAGGAGAAGCTGAGGAGAAGGGGGGCTCAGAAAGACCTTTAGGATTTAAAGTCTCTACAACCATAAGTGGTACAGTATTTCCAAGCATACCATTTGATTTTACAACTCCGCAACCCATTAAAAAAATCGATTCTTCCAAGATTAAAATTCTTAACGAAACCGACAGCATTATTGAACCACAGGTTAATATTTACAGGGATTCCATTAATCCTCGGATATTTTACTTTAACAAGGACTGGAGGCCTCTAGTTTCTTACAAAATGCTTGTTTTACCTGGAACGTTTGAGGATTACTCTGCTCATCAAAACGATACTTTACGCTTTCAATTTAAAGCTGCAGATCCTGAAGATTTTGGAACGCTAATTATTAAACCCAATGGCGTTAACAATGGAATTATTGTTGAGGTATTGAACGATAAGGGTAAAGTGGTAACATCAAAATCGTCTATTGGCAATAAAACAATCACATTTACATTTGTTCAACCAGGAAAATATAGGTTGAGGTTTATTGAGGATTTGAACCAAAACGGTGTTTGGGATTCAGGTAATTACCTTAAGCGGATTCAGCCAGAAAGGGTGTTTGAATTTACCGAGGGAAAGTATAAAGGTGAAATAAATATTCGGGCTAACTGGGAGAACGAAATTTCTTACACAATACCAAAACCATAGATTATGTCGGTTATAATGAATTTTGCAATGTTTCCAACCGATAAGGGAATTAGTGTTAGTCCTTATGTTGCAAAGGTTGTTGAGTGCGTTCGTAAAAAAGGATTTGTGGCTCAACTTACTGCCATGGGTACAATTGTGGAAACCAATACGCTCGATGAGGCTTTAGGGCTTATAAACGAGGCTTACAAGGTGCTTGAGAACGACTGTGACAGGGTTTACATTTCAGTAAATTTTGATGTAAAAAAAAGTCCGATAGGTAGAATTGAAAATAAGGTAAAATCCGTTGAAGATAAGTTACGTTAACAATAAAAGAATGAAGAAACTTTGGTTAATAGCAATAATAGTATTTATATCACTTAACACATGGAGCCAAACCTATGTGGGAGTTAAGGGTGGTTATGCATTTTCCACAATTTCCTTTAAGCCTTATCAAGAAACAAAACTACTTACCGATAATGGTTTGGATTTGGGTTTATCTTTCAAGTATTACAACTCCAAGTATGTCGGGTTTCAAGCAGAACTCTATAGGATAAATAGAGGCTATATGCTCCCAACCGATGAGACCAACACCGTTATATTTAAGCGGGTTAATACGTATATAGAGTTGCCAATATTTCTTCAGTTTAGGCTCAACCTTAAATTTGCCTATGTTCACGTTAACGCTGGTCCTTACATAGCATATCTCTTATCTGCCGAGGAGGGTGATAATAGTAGCGGTTCGTATAAAATGGAATCGGTTAAATTCAACGTTTTACGCGATAAACGATTCGATTACGGATTAATGGGCGGCGGCGGATTAAGTCACGATTTTAAGTGGGGCACCATTCAAGCAGAGTTCCGCGTTAGCTATGGCTTTGCCGATTTGTACGACCACACCTACGCCGATATGCCCCAACAGTCAAAATCTGTTACACAGGCAATAAACATTGGGTATTTCTATCGATTTGGAGCAACACAGTAAGGAAAATGTTTTTACTCTTGTATTTCTGAACAAATTGCCCGAAATTGGTGTTGGTTCAATAAAATTAAAATGAAAAACTGGTCCGATATTGAATACACCAAGCAACGGGTAATTTCTAATGTTAAAATTGCCCCCGGCTCACATATTATCAAATTTCACAGAAACAATCCCTTTATTGCGGGACAGGTAATTGCTCTTGGTGTTAATACTGAAATTGAGCCCCGGCTTTACAGCATAGCATCAGCCGAAACTGACGACCTAATAACAATTCTATACAGCGAGAGGGAGGAGGGCTCATTAACCCCAATGCTTTCGTTACTTAAGGCGGGCGATACCATATTGGTTTCAAAGCCATTTGGTACGTTTACCAAGGTAAAGGATAATGCGGTATTTGTGGCTGCAGGCACAGGAATTGCGCCATTTATGTCGATGTTACAATCCAACAAGGTTAATCATGCCACGGTTATTCATGGTGCGCCATACCCCGATTTCTTTTACTTTTCCGATTATTTACAGTCAACATTAGGCGAACGTTACATACAGTGCTGTTCACGATGTTTGCCTGGATGTTTGTACGTTGGAAGGGTTACCAAGTTCTTAAAGGAATGGGATAACCTGGACCCCAATAAAAATTACTACCTTTGCGGCAGTGCCGAAATGGTTGTGGAAACTCGCGATATACTTTTATCAAGGGGTGTTCCGGTTACAAACATAAACTCTGAAATCTATTTTTAATTAATAACATAGGTATTGGCCTTGAGCCTAATATCTAACATCTGATATCTAAAAAAATGTCATTAATCCCTCTTTACGGAAAAATACTTAGCGAAATAACAGAGATTGTTATTGCCGAAGGCTTACCAAAATATACGGCAGCACAAATTACGGATTGGCTTTACCATAAGGATGTGGATTCAATTGACCAAATGACCAATCTGTCGAAGAAGGTACGCGAGCAACTTTCAGTGAAGTACACTATTGGGTTGATTGCGCCAGAGCAGGTGTCAGAGTCAACAGACGGAACAAAGAAATATCTGTTTCCAACAGGTATAAACAAATTTGTTGAGGCGGCATATATCCCCGAAACCGACAGGGCAACGCTTTGCGTTTCGTCGCAAGCGGGTTGTAAAATGGGCTGTTTGTTCTGTATGACTGGCAAGCAGGGATTTCAGGGACAACTAACATCAGGCGAAATTATAAACCAACTGCGCAGTATCCCCGAGTTTAGGAATGTGACTAACATTGTGTATATGGGAATGGGAGAACCATTCGATAATTTGGATAATGTGCTCAAAAGCACCGAGATTCTTACATCGGAGTGGGGGATGGGTTGGAGTCCCAAGCGTGTAACAGTTTCATCAATTGGGCTTATTCCTGCGTTACGGAAGTTTATGGAGCAAAGCAATTGCCACTTGGCAATAAGTTTACATACTCCATTCGATGAGGAGCGTAAGATGCTAATGCCAATTCAGAATGTTTATCCCATTGCCGATGTTGTGGCCGAAATTCGTAAAACATTCAAAGGCGGTCAGCGTAGAGTGTCCTTTGAATACATAATGTTTGATGGTATAAACGATACCCCAAAGCACGTTAAGGAGATGACAAAACTCTTAAATGGGCTAGAGTGCAGGGTAAACCTTATACGTTTCCACACCATTCCCGATTCACCTTTACGAGGAACGTCCGATGCCAAAATGCTTGAATTTAGGGATGCTTTAACCTCTAAAGGAATTTTTACAACCATTCGCGCATCGCGCGGACAGGATATTCAGGCTGCATGTGGACTTCTATCTACAAAGGCATTATTGGAAAAAAAGTAAACTACTTTTTTATTACCAATTCTATTAAATCTCTGTTTTCTATTGCAAAAAGTAATAGGTTGTTTGCCCCTTTTAGTTCAAGTTTTTCACAAATATTGGTTCTGTGATTCTCAATAGTTTTAGCGCTATTGAATAGTTGCTCTGCTATTTGAGGCGTTGTTTTTCCTTGAGCAATCAATAAAAGAACTCGTCCTTCGCCTTCGGTTAAAGAGTTAAGT
>JAEXVC010000120.1 GCA_023406715.1 Bacteroidota bacterium
GGCAAGCTAGCTGCTATGGTTTACAAAATGCAAAACGAATTGGATGAGTTGAAAAAGAAATAATCAAAATCAATAACGCATTTACAAATGCAAAATAAGTTTCGAGAATTTCGAAACTTATTTGTCCTTATCAACTTTTGAATTTACTTCTTGCTTAGGTAATCGAGGATAATTTGAACTTCGACTTTTACACCGTTGACCAAGGCAGATTCGTCGATATTAAAACCGGGGTTATGGTTTGCCACACCTGGGCCAACGCCCAAAATCAGAAAACACTCTGGGGCAATATCACTATAGTAAGCAAAATCCTCGCTAGCGGTCATACGAGGGGCGTCAATTACGCTATCCGAACCAAGAATTTTGATAGCACTCTCGCGAGCAAGTACATTAAGAGTAACATCGTTATTTATAGGTCTGTAGCTGAAAACGTAATTGAGATTACTGCTAGCTCCATTTGCCTTGGCAACATTATCCACAACGGTTTTTACACGTTCAGCAACAAGTTGGCGGGTAGTTTCATTTATGGTTCGCACGGTTCCAGTTATTTCAACCTTGTCGGGGATAACATTTGGGGCATCGCCCGCATTAAATTGCCCAACTGAAATAACGGCCATCTCACCAGGAGTAACATTCCGCGAAACAATGGTTTGCAATGTAGTCACAATCTCCGACCCAGTAACAATAGGGTCTATCCCAAGATGTGGCATAGAACCGTGGGTACCTTTCCCCTGTACGGTGATGTAGAAAAAATCGGCAATTGTGGATGCCGCTCCATTGGGAAGAATCCCAACATGCCCCGAGGGGTAATTCGAGAAAACGTGAACCCCAAAGAAAGCTTCAACATCCTTAAGCACTCCCGATTTAATAATTTCGCGAGCGCCACCAGGATTGACCTCCTCAGCGTGCTGAAAAATAAAGTATACTGTTCCGGCAAGTTCCTTTTGTAATTTCGATAGCGTTGCGGCTGCTCCAAGCAGAACCGATGTGTGGGCATCGTGACCGCAAGCGTGGCTAACGCCCGTAACAATGGACGAAAATGGCAAACCGGTCTCCTCCTGAACTGGCAGCGCGTCCATATCGGCGCGGAAGGCAACAGTTTTACCCTTTTTTGCACCATGCAAAATGCCTACTACGCTTGTTGATGTGGGGCGAACCACCTCAATATTGCCAAAACCCTTTAGTATACCAGCAACATACTCGGAGGTGTTAACCTCCTTAAACGACAACTCTGGATTCTGATGAATATACCTACGCCATTCTATTACCTTATCGGTAGGAATATGCTTTTCCCACGAAGGAGATGATTTTACCTGAGCCATACTTACAGCGCTAATGAAACAAGTGAGAATTACTGTGAATAAATATTTTATGCATTTCATTGAATTACTTCTTTTATAATACGAATGTTGTTGTCTGGAACACCTAAATATAGATAATTTAAAACTGAAAATACCCATAAACCCAAAAAGCAAAAATTATTCTATTCACCAACTATTCATAAAACGAACAATTTGAATAGCCTTGAAGAATGGAAATTTAAAGCTTTTCATTAATTTTACTAACTAGAATAGGGCGTTTTTTTTAATTTCAACCGAAAGTAATCAGCAAAACATTAGCCATACAAAATAAATAAAGGTAAATGAAAATAGCCATTATAGGAACAGGAGGAGTTGGTGGATACTTTGGAGCCAAATTAGCCCATGCTGGTAACGATGTTACATTTCTTGCCCGAGGCGAACACTTAAAGGTAATTCAGCGAAACGGATTAACTGTTAAGAGCATTTTAGGCGATTTTAAAGTTCAAAACATAAAAGCAACCGATAAAATTTCCAACATCAAAAAGCCAGACTTAGTAATTATCAGCGTTAAAGCGTGGCAAATACGAGAAATTGGGGCAGAACTATCCACGATTTTGAATAACGATACCATTATTATTCCACTGCAAAATGGAGTATTGGCTGCGGACGAGTTGTCTGAAAACATTGATAGGAGGCATATCCTGGGCGGATTATGCCGAATAATTAGCAAAATTGAAGCACCGGGAGTAATTAACCATTTCGGGGTTACACCTACCATTGTTTTTGGCGAACTCGATAAATCAATAACAGAGAGGCTTGCTAGGATTCAAAATGTATTTAATGCTGCGGGAATTGAATCGAGAATATCCGATGATATTGAAGCCGATATTTGGAAAAAATTCATTTCGATTTGTGTTAGCGGATTGTTGGTAGTTTCAAACACAACTTACGGCGAACTTAGAGAGTTGAGAGAAACCCGCACCCTTATGGTTGAACTAATTAATGAGGTTTACTTATTATCCAAGAAAATAGGTGTAAACATTGAGGAGGGCTTTATTGACAAAACCGTTTCGTTTATCGACTCCTACCCTGCAGATTCAACATCATCTTTAACAAGGGATGTCTGGGAGAAGAAACCATCGGAAATTGAGTATCAGAACGGAACTGTTGTTCGCTTGGGCGAAAAATACGGCGTTGCAACACCAATAAATAGGTTTGTGTACAGTTGCATTCTACCAAGCGAACTTAAGGCACAAGGTCTGAAACAGTAAACGGGTTCTGCTTAAAAAACTTATATTTTCAAGAAAGTTATAGTCCTTTTCCAAAACATTGTAATATCTCTTTTGTTTGTTATGTTTATGGGTTTAATGGCTGAGTCTTATTCAGCCATTTATTGGAGTACGTTATAAATTACAAAAATGGAAAGGTTTAATTTTAAGGAACTTGAATTAAAACAAGAAGGGAATTGGCTACAGCGCACTATTCGTTCCAATCACTTTCAGAAAACCGTCATATACAGCCTAATTGGCGCTGTAATTGGATATGCGTTGTTTTACTTTGGACAAGATGCAGCAGTTAAATCGCTCTGGAGCAAAGAGGCTACCCAAAATATATTGGTGGGATTGGGAATTGGCTTATTTATAACCAACAGTCCTTGTGCCAGAGGAAGGTGCTAACCCGTAACTTTGAAAAATGCACTGAGTTTATTTCATCCTTGAAATTCAACCATTAAACAAACACATTATGAAAATAGAAGTATGGAGCGATGTAGCGTGTCCGTTTTGCTATATCGGGAAAGTGCGATTGGAAAAAGCTTTATCGGAACTTAGTTTTGCAAACGAAATTCAGGTAATCTGGAAAAGCTTTATGCTCAATCCAAATTTAGTAACCGATTTAAATCTGAGCATAACAGACTATTTAGTCAACACAAAGGATTTACTCCCCGAGGAAGTGGAAGAGATGAACCAGTATATAACCGAAATGGCATTAAAATCGGGGCTTGAATTGAATATCGAAAAGATTGTTGTTGCTAATACGCGCAAGGCGCACAACCTAATCCATTACGCAAAAAGCAAGGGCAAACAATCCGAAATGAAATCGAGGATTTTTAAAGCCTATTTTACCGAAAGTAGAAATGTTGATGATATTGATGAACTAGTGCTAATGGCCAAAGAGGTTGGGCTAGAGACCGAAAATTTGAAAGGAATACTAAGCAACGAAGTATTTAATAACGATATCGAAACCGACATTTATGAATCGCGACAGATTGGTGTTCGCGGAGTTCCGCACTTTGTTATCGACAATAAATTTGTGATTAATGGTGCTCAGGAACAAAGTGTTTTCTCTCAAACCATCGAAAAATCATATACAGATTGGAAACAGGCGAATGGTGACAAGACCAACACTACCATTAATGGATTACAGTGCGATATCGATGGCAAATGCAATAATTAAGTTCTAGAACTCCAAATTAGGATTTTGATAGATTTATGTCGGGGTGGCGAGATTCGAACTCGCGGCCTCGTCGTCCCGAACGACGCGCGCTAACCGGGCTGCGCTACACCCCGAAAACCAACATAGAAGCATCTGTGAATCGCTTCCGCTGTAACAAAAATAGCTATTCGTTCAATTCCTTGTTCTAAATTATGACTCAATTAATTTTTTTTGTAAATTGAAGTTTGTTTATCAACAACTTACAATGAACGAGGCTATTTTACATTTTATCTGGAAGTACAAACCGTACATTTTTAATGGTTTAAAAACTATCAATAATGAACCAATTGAGGTTATTGATGCAGGAGAATACAACTCCAACGCAGGCCCCGATTTCTTTAATTCAAAAGTTAAGGTTGGCAATACGCTCTGGGCTGGGAACGTGGAAATGCACATCAACTCATCGGATTGGTTCAACCACAACCACCAAACCGATAAAAATTACGACAATGTTATTCTGCATGTGGTTGTTAAAAACGATAAGCAAGCCGTTACTTCATATGGAAACCAAATACCTACGCTACAAATTAAATATCCATCGGAAATTGAAACAGAACTGTTAGCCATTACCAATTCTGGGAGTTGGATACCCTGTGCAGGTAAAATTCAAGAGGTCAATCCTTTTACCACGAAATCGTGGGTGGATAAAATGATGGTAGAGCGGTTGGAACAAAAAACCGAGTTGGTTAACCAAACAGTAAAAGATTGTAACGGTAGTTGGGAGGAGGCTTTTTACAGGTCTGTAGTTCGATGTTTTGGACTTAAGGTTAACGCATTGCCCGCTGAATTGCTTGCAAAAAACACTCCCTTAAAGGTTTTGGCAAAGCAAAAGGATAATCTATTTCAGCTGGAAGCCATCCTATTTGGACAATCAGGCCTACTCGACAATGCCGAAACTGACGATGAATACCAACTCTCCCTAAAAATTGAGTACAACTATCTGCAGAAAAAATTTAACTTAACACCTATCGATTTTAGCCTGTGGAAGTTTCTGCGGATGCGTCCTGCCGCATTCCCCACAATCAGAATTGCACAACTGGCAATGCTAATCCATAAATCGTCATCGCTATTTTCCAAGTTAATTGAGGTGGATAGTTACTCTGAAATGGTTTCGATGCTTACCGTAAACACTTCGGAATACTGGGAAACGCACTATACTTTTGGGAATAAATCAACAAAACAGAACAAACAACTCGGTAGTCAAACTATCGAAACCATTGTGCTTAACTCGGTTATTCCATTTATGTTCGCCTATGGCGAAAGTAGAGGTAAGCCAGAACAAAAGGAAAAGGCATTGAGCCTGCTGGAGAAATTGCCAGTAGAGAAAAATAGCACCATAGATGGCTTCAGAAAGATTGGCTTCGACGCACAATCTGCCTTCGACTCGCAAGCATTGCTATACCTCAAAACTAACTACTGCGACACTCGCAAATGTATATTTTGTAATATAGGTTCGTCAATCTTATTAAAAAGCAACATATCTTTATAAAAAATTTGCTGACCCCAAATTTGAACTGAAACCCTGAAACCAATGAGAATACTTGTAACTGGAGCAAACGGACTTGTAGGGAAAAAATTAGTTAAGCAATTAGTTGCTAGTGGAAAACACGAGGTTTACGCCACCTCGCTTAAAAAGATGCAACTCGATGGTGCCCAAACATTCACCTCAAACCTTCAAAATGCCGATATCAACAATTTGGTGGAGCAACTAAAGTTGGACACAATTATCCATTGCGCGGCCCTTTCGAGTCCTGATGCCTGCGAGGTTGACCGTTTTGTTTGCAAGAAAATGAATATTGAGGTTACCTCAAGAATTGCATCGGCCTGCAGGGATTATAGCGTTCACTTAGTTTTTCTATCAACCGATTTCATTTTCGATGGGATAAAAGGAAACTACACCGAGGAGGATGCCATTAACCCAATTTCTTACTATGGCGAATCCAAGATGGAATCGGAGAATCTGCTAAAAACCATGGGAATTCCTCATGCAGTAGTTAGGACCTCGCTTGTTTACGGTTTCGACGAAAAGTTGTCGCGTCCCAACATACTAACCCGCGTAGTTCAGTACTTAGGCAAGCAGCAAAAATACAGAGTTCCAACCGACCAAATCAGAACTCCGACATTGGCCGAAGATTTAGCCAAAGGAATTGAAACGATTATCGACAACAAAAAAGAGGGACTCTACAACATTTCGGGTGACGATATTATCTCTGTTGCTGATTTTGCC
>JAEXVC010000135.1 GCA_023406715.1 Bacteroidota bacterium
TCGAACGTGAATAACAATATCGTTTGGACGTCCAGCTTTGTTAAGTTCAAAGCGCACCCCAAGCCAACCGTGCCCTTGGTTGTCTTTCTTGAAGTTTAGTGTTTCAACAGTATTTGCAAATGCAAAAAAACGCACACCCTCTTTCCTATCCTGACCAATAACCGTAAGCAATTCATCGTACTCGGTGCAGAGCATTTGCTCCAAACGGGTAAGGCAAACATAACGACCCTTATCGCCTTTGCTGTAAAGGTGGTCGCTAAAGGTTTTATCGTAAGCTGAAATGGTTTTTGCAATTGTTCCAGATGCACCGCCTGCCTGAAAGAAAGTACGGGCAACTTCTTGCCCACCGCCAATCTCGGCAATGGTGCCATACTTCGAAGAATCGAGGTTAAGCGATAACGCTTTACGTTTGGTACTGTATACTTCCCGCTCCATAAAAGGGTGGTTTTTGTACTAAATTACAAAACCCACCCGATTTTGTTCAATAAATTGATAAATATTAATCTGTCTACAAACAAAAACGCTGTCAGGGTTTTGAACCCTGACAGCGTTGAATACTAATAATTAAATCTATTGAATTAGGCCTATAAGTGATAATCTGCGGATGGCTACAAACCCAGAGGGTTTGAATGTTTATAGCAATGAGCATATAAAAAATTCGACTCCAGCTGGAGTCGAATAATTCTTATTCACAATGAATTTCTATAAACATTTGATGCCGCCGGCATCTTTTAAATATCAGCAAAACGTCTAATTCAATAAATCTATTTTCCAACTGGATTATTCAACATAGGATGTTGAGTGGCGCTTAGTTTTAACGCTTTACGTAGATTATCAACCTCCATAAAAACTCGAGGACGAGTTTTAAGGCCAACACCAGCACAGTAAAGGTTTATATTCTGCGATACCATTGCAGCATCCATTGCAGCCCATGGCATTTTTTGCGAATCGTCGCCACGAGTAAAACGAGAAATATCCGAAACCATAACACAGAAAAGCGGAGCATTAGCAAAATTCTTCTGTGCTCCGGCAACCATTGCGCGGTTATCGGCCGCATCAACTAAGATAAGTTTATGATTCTTAGCATCGTAAAAGTATGAACCCTGTTTCATTACAACATAAATATCAACATCCTGAGAATTCATTGCTGTTGGAGCAGTTCTTTTATTCTCTGTTGGTCTATTAATGCCATTGGCAGCCCATAGTAAATCCGAGATATCCTGTAACGAAAGTTCCTCTTCAGAAAACTCTCTAACCGATGCCCTATTGGCAAATGCCTCCATTACGGTTTTTCCTTTAACCTCGGTGGGTTTGTTTAGGACAATTGTTGAATCGGTTTGCGCATAGGTTGTAGTAAATATTGATACAGCAAGGAATAATAGTAATTGTTTCATAGCTATTGGGTTTTGATTTTGGTTTTGGTTTTGACTCAGAGTATCAAAAAAAGATTATTCATTAGGGTTTATAATGATTAAGTTTCATACCAATATTTCTTTTGTTGCGATGCAAACATTCTATATCATTTCAAACAATAGCCATTACTTGCATCGCTTTTTAATGTGTCCCTTTTTAATCCCCGAGTTGAAACTCGGGGCTATTTAGCATTCCGTAGGAATATCTTGATTTATTAAATTACTAATTCATCATTTTAAATTCTACATTATTCATTATAAATTATCCTATCGTACTCAAATCGCGAATAATGTAAACATCGTAATCGCCCAGAAAAGTAAAACCAAACTGTTTATATAGACTTATCGCTGCAATATTAGTTTGATGAACCTCCAATTTTACCTGATATCCTTTTTGCTTTACAAATCGCAACGATTCTTTAACCAACAATTTACCAATTCCTTTTCGTTGGTAGTTAGGATGTATTCCAAAATGGTGCAAATGAATTCTTCGTCCATCAAAGGTCATCCAACTTGTCCCAATAACCTTATCATCGGCATTAACGGCAACAAGCATTTTGCCACCCATCGATATGCTTTGCATTATAATATCAAGATTATCGCCACGCTGGGGATTACCAAGATTAGTCAGACTCCAAACCTCGCTTAATCCCTCAAAGTCCTGAAGTTCAAAATCTCTTATGCTGATTTCTTCCATCGATTCTAGAATTAATCAATTTTTACAACGTATAGCTGGCCTGCCTCATCCTTAACAACCTTAACTTTTTCGCCTTTCTCAATGTAGCCAAACTCCGCCATTGCATCGAACCAATCATTATCAATTTGAACCTTACCCGATGGGCGTAAAACTGTTATGGCAACACCTTCCATTCCAACCTTACTCTTTATGTGAAGGTCAACTCCAACAAATCCGTCCTTGCCCGATAGTTCAGAGTGCAACGCTAGGTTTGGAAACATAGATGATGTCAGGAACTTCTTACTTAGCAAAATTCCTCCTGTCAGTCCAAGGAATACCGAGGCAACAACAACACCAAATGGTTTAACAATGGCAATTAGAGGGAATGAACCAGTACCCTTGAAAAGTTCATTATCAATCATGGCAAGGGTTAACCCTGCAACAATCAGAATTATTCCGCTAATGCCTGTTATTCCAAATCCGGGAATGGCAAATATTTCGACCAAAACTAAAACTACACCTATTATAAATAGCAACAATTCCCAATGTTCGGCCAAACCCTCCAAGTAATGTGGTGCAAAGTAGAGTATTGCTGCAAGCACAGCCAATCCAAGAGGAAATCCAATTCCAGGCGATTGAAGTTCAAAGTAAATACCCCCAACTATTGCCATTATCAGCAATCCCGAAACAATTGGATTTGTTAAGAATCCGATAAGTTTATCGAGTAACGATGGACTGAACTCTGCCAATTTGTACTCTGTTACTCCTGCTTGTTTTAGCAAATCATCAACAGTTTCTGCTTTTCCTTCGCAATACCCATGCTTAATTGCTTCATCGGCAGTAAACGTCAAAACTTTTCCGGTATCAATTATACCTTCTATATATATGGAAGGGTCAACCATTGCCTCAGCAATATGTGGGTCACGACGCCATTTAAGGATTGTATCTTTTCCTACAACAATTGTATCCTGACCTTTTGCCTCGGCAGTGGCTCGCATTGTGCTTCGCATAAACGACTGAAACTTATCGGGCACAACATTCCCCGATTGGTCAACCACTGTTGCAGCGCCAATACTTCCTCCCTTACGCATATAGATGCTATCGCAGGCAATTGAAATCAATGCTCCTGCTGATGCAGCCTGATTATCGATAAAAACCCACACAGGAATTTTGCTATTCAAAATCTTAGTCCGGATTGAATCGGCCATATCAACCATGCCGCCATAGGTATTCATATGGATTAGGATAATATCGGCATTTTGCCTGTTTGCCTCCTCAAAACCAACCTTAACCTGTCGCCAAGCCGCTGGCATAATACTTTCCTTTATGTTGATTTTATAAACCAACTTGGAACTACTATCAGTCTGTGCACTAGAAATCAATCCCAATGATAGGAAAAATCCTATAACTGCTATAAACTTAAGACTACCAATTCTTGAAATATTCATCGTATATTTTTTTATCCTAATTATAAGGTCTTTACATTCTACTTCCATCTTCCTACTTCCTGCTTCTCAAAGCCACTTCCTCTTCTTAAAAATAAACAAAGTGGTTAAGGAAGATAAAAGCATTAAAGCTAAAGCAAATGGATAACCATAGGTCCATTTTATTTCTGGGAATAATGTAAAATTCATTCCATAAACCGAGGCAATAAGTGTGGGTGGCATGAACACCACCGAAACCAAGGTAAATATCTTTATAATCTTGTTCTGCTCAATATTGATAAGACCCAAGAAAGTGTTCTGCAAATACTCCAAACGCTCAAAGCTAAAATCGGTATGGTTAATAAGCGAACCAATGTCACGGGTCATAATGTTTAACTTTGGATAGGTATCGTTGGGGAAACGCTCGCTTTTAAGAATTCCGCTAACTACACGCTGCTTATCCATAAAGTTCTCTCGGATTAACATTGTGTTTTCCTGCAATTTGTTAATCTCCAAGATTAACTCCTCGTCCAACTCCTCTGCAATCCGAAGTTTCTTGGTTAAAGTCGCAATTTCCTTTGCCAATGCCTCCACCATATCAGCATCCAAATCGATACGAGTCTCCAGAAGTGCAATAAGCGTATGGTATCCCGTTGGGTATGCCTTGTGGTTGGAGTAAACTTTGCGAATAGTATCCGAGAACGCCCTTAAATCCGCCGTTCGCAGCGATATTAGGATACCATCTTTCAACGTAAAAGACACAGGTTCAGATATATATACATTATCCCTATTAATAAGGAAGTTTGAGTTGGCATTAATCAAATTTTCAGTCTCAAAGTACCGCGACGAACTCTCAATCTCCTCTACCTGCTGACGAGTTTGAAGATTTATATTAAAGAAAATCTCTACAGCTTCCCGTTCATCATCCGTTGGATTAGCTAAGTCAATCCAAAGTAAATCCTCATAATCGATTTCAGCCAAGCGCTCAGCATCAATCTCGTGAACAATTTTGTTGAAAGCCTTGTAGAAGATTGCAATCATCGGCAGAAAAGTATTATAAAGTTATCACTATAAATTTACCTCTTTAACTTGATTCAAGAACATCTCAATGGCCTTTTTCTTGCTATCATCCAAATTATAGGAGATATTCTTGTTCAAATAATCAATAGCCTCTGCCCTATCTATATATTTAAGGTTAAAGTTATCGACCGATAAAGGGATATTCCGTAAACCAAGACCAAGAGCACTATTGAATGAATCAATAAAATCATTATCCAAAGTCTTAACTGATGCCCAAACTGCAAAAACAAAAGGGAAACCAGTAAACTTAAACCACTCCTCGGCTAAATCGTAGCTGTACTTATAGTGCTTCTCTGAGTTAAAAACTCTATCGCCAATAATAACAAGACCCTCGTGCGGTTCTAGTCCGTTAGCATCCTGCGATGGCGAAAATGGCATCCATTCTGGCGAAATTTTCCAAAACTTCTTACTAAGAATCTTTACCAAGTTCACAGAGGTTCTGGATTGGTAATCGAGATATATCCTTTCTATTTTTTGCAAGGGAGAGTTACTAAATAAAGCAACAGTCCGTACGGCACCAACAGCACCAATACAATAATTTGATATAATCTCATACTTTGGAAGCGAGAGCAATGCAGCAACTGGAATAATTCCTATGTCAGACTCATTTTGCTGTAATTTACGTGCACACTCGGAGGGATAATCGAAAGCAATATCGATATTTTGTAAAATATCAGAATGCTGCAAGCCGTATACAAACGGGGCAGTGTTTAAATACGAAATAGCCGATACTCTTATTTTGCGGGTCATCATCCATATAGGTTAATCAACCTTTGATTATGCTACGAAGTTAGTAATTTCATTACAAATACAATATTCTTTTAAACTATAACAACACAATTTCAAAAAACTGTTAAACCTATCTCAATAAAATTGTCTAAATTTTAGATACTTAAAACTTATATTAAACCTAAACCCAAAATAAAATGGAAATAACCAAAACCTACGCTAAGGTTAGCATTGTATTTATGCTAACGGTAATGCTACTTTCGCCATTACTCACACAGGGGCAAAAGAAAGAGGCAAAAAAGGACTCCAAAAAGGTTGAAATAAAAGACTCCCTGATAAAAAGCAGCCTAGTTTCTGGATTAAAATTCAGAGGAATTGGGCCTGCATTTACATCGGGACGTATTTCCGATTTTGCAGTTAACCCCAAAAATCACTCAGAATTCTATGTGGCTGTTTCGAGCGGACATATTTGGAAAACAACCAATAAAGGGATAACCTTTGAGCCTATATTCGAAAATTATGGAGCCTACTCCATTGGTTGCTTGGCAATGGACCCAAACAACGCAAATGTAATTTGGGCTGGAACTGGCGAGAATAATCATCAACGTGCACTTGGTTACGGAAATGGGGTTTATAAATCCATCAACGGCGGAAAATCGTGGGAGAATATGGGTTTGAAGGATAGCCGACAAATAGGCATGATTCTTATTGACCCTAGAAATTCTAATGTAGTGTATGTTGCTGCCGAAGGCTCTGCATGGGGCCCTGGTGGCGATAGAGGTTTATACAAAACCACTGATGGCGGTAAAAAATGGGAGAAAATTCTTAACATTAGCGAAAATACTGGTATCAACAATATTATTTGCGACCCACGCAATCCCGATATTCTTTATGCCACATCGGAACAAAGACGTAGGCATGTTTTTACAAAGATTGGAGGAGGACCCGAGTCTGCAATCCACAAATCAGAAGATGGTGGTAAAACCTGGCGTAAACTAACGGATGGTCTTCCTTCAGAGGACATGGGCGGTATTGGAATAGCAATTTCTCCTCAAAATCCAGATGTTATTTACGCCATTATTGAGGCAGCAAACGATGCTAGTGGATTTTATCGCTCTGCAAATAGAGGTGAATCGTGGCAAAAGATGAGCGACCACGCATCGAGTGGGCAGTACTACAATGAGATTTACTGCGACCCTGTACAATTCGATAAGGTTTATTCTGTTGAAACCTTCTCCTTTGTTACTATTGATGGGGGCAAAAATTGGTCTGCCATAAGCAATAATGATAGACACGTTGATGACCACGCCCTTTGGATTGACCCTAACGATAACAAGCACGTAATGATTGGTGGCGACGGTGGTATTTACATCACCTATAATATAGACCAAGGTGAATGGTACCAAGTATCTAATCTACCTGTAACACAATTCTACCGAGTAACTACCGATAATGCAGAGCCATTCTACAATGTTTACGGAGGAACACAGGATAATAACTCACTTGGAGGCCCATCCCAAAATGTATCGAGCGGAGGTGTTACCAGTGGCGAATGGATTGTAACTGTAGGTGGTGATGGTTTTTGGTCGAGAGTTGACCCTACGAATCCCGATATTGTATACTCGGAATGGCAGTATGGAAATTTAGTTCGATACGACAAGAAAACAGGCGAAACAATCTACATCAAGCCGCAACCCCGCAAAGGCGAAAAAACTTACCGCTGGAACTGGGATTCTCCACTTATCATAAGCCCTCACTCTCCTACCCGACTATACTTTGCCGCTAATAAGCTTTTCCGCAGCGATGACCGAGGTAATACTTGGCAAGTTATTTCCGATGATTTAACAACCCAAATGGACCGTAATACTTGGCCAGTAATGGGTAAGTTCTGGAGTATTGATGCCGTTGCTAAGGATGTTTCAACATCACTATTCGGAACCATAGTTTCGCTGGACGAATCGCCTGTAAAAGAGGATTTAATTTATGTTGGTACCGATGATGGTCTAATTCAAGTTACAGAGGATGCTGGCAAAACTTGGAGAAAAGTATCAAACTTCCCAGGTGTACCTGAATACAGCTACGTTAGCGATATCTTTGCATCACGATTCGATGAGAATGTTATTTTTGCATCGCTCCGTAACCTTAAACGCGACGATTTTAAACCATACATCTTTAAAAGTACCGATAAGGGTAAAACTTGGACATCAATTGCAGCGAATCTTCCAGAGAATGGTTCGGTTCATACTATTGAACAGGATTTTGTTAAACCTGACTTACTCTTTGTTGGAACTGAGTTTGGCGCTTTCTTCTCCATTAACGGTGGACAAAGCTGGGTTGAGTTCAAATCGAGCTTACCCTCCATTGCTGTTTACGATATGGCAATTCAGAAACGCGAGAACGATTTGGTTCTAGCAACATTCGGTCGTGGATTTTACATACTAGATAACTATGCTCCCCTTCGCGAACTAACTGGGGACCTTCCAAACAACGAGAGTCATCTTTTTACTGTAAAAGATGCGTTGCTCTACATTCAAACAGGCAAAAAGTACGGACAAGGTGCAACTTACTATACAGCACCTAACCCAGAGTTCGGCGCAACCTTCACACTTTACTTAAAGGATGTTCCAAGAACAAAGAAAGAAATCCGTCAGGAGGCAGAAAAGAAGCTATTTAAGGATAGCAAGCCAATTCCGCAACCAAGTTTTGCTGAACTTGAAGCAGAAAAGAACGAAGTTCCAGCATATTTACTGGTAACCATTCGCGATAACGAAGGTTCAGTTATCAGGACAATGACTCAGAGTCCATCTCAAGGAATTCAGCGCCTTAATTGGGACTTATGCTACGATAATACAAGGATTCAGAATGTTGACAAGTTCGACCCATTTGCTAAAAGGAATGGGAATGTTTATGTTCTTCCTGGAACATACTCAGTTGAAATTGCAATGGTACAGAATAGCAATGTTAAACCACTTGCAAAACCAACAAAATTCAACGTTAAAGCGCTTAACAACAACACTATTCCTGTTCAAAACCGCGAAAAGATGGTTGCATTCCACAAGGAAATTTCAAACCTATCGAAAGCAATGGTTGGTGCAATGCAGTTGAATAATGATTTAAAGAAAGAGGTTACCGCAATGAAACAGACAGCCCTTGCATTGCCTTCTGCTCACGAAAAATTGCTTCCAGAACTGAATGAAATTGAAAAGGAACTGAATGAAATTGATTTAATAATAAACGGTTACGAACCAAAGGCAAGTTCCGAAGAGTTACCTCCATTGGATGTTCCTCTTTACAATAGGTTGAGTGACCTAATTGAAAGTCAACTCAACAGCACTGCCGATATAACTGGCACATCATCAATGCAATTCAATATACTTAAAGAAGAATTTCCTCCTGTATTAGAACGCATTAGAAAAGTGGCCGAAGTAAAAATTGTTGAAATCCGTAAAATGATGGACGACAAAAACGCACCATATACTTATGGCAGAGTGCCTGTGTGGAAATAATCGATAAAAATATTTATAAAACAAAGCCCTCTAGAAATCGAGGGCTTTGTTTTTAATTCATCTGTTTTTCAAGAACTATCTTAAACTCTTGCACTAACAGAGTATCACTCAATGAAAGTTGATTGATAACGTTAGAGTTGAATTCATTGTTTAAATTCCATTGAGCATCAATGGAAAAAAAATCATACCCAATATATTGTTTATAGTAATAATTAAAAAGAGGGAACTCTATAAGCGAATCAACAGGGTTGGCAAAATAGCAATGTTTAAACTCGGTTTTACTCACAAAGCCCGATGAAGAAGGCATAGATGAAGTTTTACAATATAAGGGAAAGTCCTTTACAATTTTTGACCAAAAAGGATTATCTATTTGATTATACTGGGTAAATATTTCATCTAACTCAAAGTATATCTTATCGCCTTTAACAACTACATTTCTCTCATCCGTATCTTCAATATATTGGAAAATGGATTTACTTCCAGACAAAAACTCTACTCCTACTCTATTTTCGACATTTACAATAGAATCGTAGTTTGTAATAAAGATTTGTTGATTGCCCATTTTTTCAATAAACTGCTGTATTTTAATATTATCTGTTACCTCTTTACCATTGGTAAACATTCTTATGGGCATAATTTTCATTTCCTTTGACTCATATGTTCCAGAATAAGTTACGTCTTGCTCCTTCTCGCATGAATAAAGAAACACAACAAACATAAGTAAAAGTATTTTAAATTTCATTTCGTTTTTTGGTTTTTGATTTATGTCTGTAAAGTTATAAATACTAATTAAAATCCATAACTTGCTACTATAAACTTTGTTTTATGACAATAATAAACCCCTACCTCGATGAGATGAACAATAATTCCGATGACGAATTATTCAACATCATTTTAAATCAGGATAGAAATGACAGTCCGTTGCTTTACGACGCTGCTGTATTAACTGCTTTAAGCCGTGAGTTAATTACCGATTATCAAGCAAAAGGGTTATTGAATGGAGATACCTCCGTTCTCGACTATAATCCAAATACCCTCTACAACAAACCCAACGATTACAAAACCGAAAAAATAAAAAGCACACCATTAATAGATTTAGAAAAAAATAAGATACTCTGGGGGATTGTATCTATTGCATTTGGAGTATTACTTATATACCTGACTTACACGGATTTCTTTATATTTAGAACTAGTAAAAAAATTGGAGGCGGTTTATTGATACTTGCAGGAATAGTTTTTTTAATCTTCGGGATTATTGAGAAATGGAACGAACGCCGGTAGAATGGTACCTTTTATTTATCAACCTAATACTTCTATCTATTTCCTTTTCAATAATTGGATTTTTGCAAATAGGCCTTTGTTGAATAAGAAATTCTTCACATTCAGGAAATCCACTCATTGCTCTAATTAACTTCCAACAAATTAAATCGCTACCAACATTGGAGTTGTAGCAAGATTCAAGCTTATCGAAAAGTTCGGGTTGATGATTGTAGAAACAGATGTATCCAATAGCATCAATAGCTTCGCTTAACTTGGGTAAATTATTCTCTTCCAAAACTTTCAATAGACTTGGTAGTGCAACTTTACCAAAATGTGCAAGAGTTCGTGCAGCAATATCTCTTGGTAATGGATAGTTATCCTTTTCAAACGCCTTTTGGGATAAAACCTTATGTTGATTATTGCCAATTCGTCCTAATTCTTGTATCAATGGTTTTACGGCGATAATTCCAAATTCTACAAGAGTATTGCATATCTCTATTTTCGGGTAAAGTTTTTTCTCAACTTTAAGAGCCGCTATCAAGGCTGAAACAGCGGATTCGCCAATCCCTTTTGTAAGTCTTGCACCTAAAGTGCGCTCCTTTGGAATTGGGCTTTTCAGTAATTCAAGTTTCTTTAAATTTGGTAGGTTTGCAAAAGCACTCTCCGCTCCATTTTTCAGGAAACCTCGGCTCTCCAAATCCTTATTACTACTCTTCATTCAATCTACAAATAAACAGGGAAGGTAATAAAAAACTTTTTTCTACCTGATTTTAAGTTTCTGTCCCAAACTCAAGATATCATTTGGTTTTATATGATTCATTGTACAAATACTATCCACAGTAGTTCCATAGCGTTTTGCCAAAGAATACAGTGTATCCTTCCTTTTAACCATATGAATTATTTCGGTTACCTGTTCTTGAACTGGATTATCGGTTTTCACTGTTAATCCAGCATCGTAATTTGGAACAGAATCGACAGTAATAATATTTACTTTTACAGTATCTGGTACAGGAATTTCGTTTGCAAGCACAAGTTGATTCTTAAAATCGAAGAGTTTTTCAGAATCATAGGCAATTCGGTTTACCCTAAATTCAAAATGCAGATGAGTTGTAGTTGCACGCCCTGTCCGTCCACCCAAACCAACAACAGTTCCAGCAGGAATAGTATCGTCTACGTTAACCAGTAACTTGCTTAAGTGGGAGTAATAGGTCTCTACGCTATCGCTGTGCTTTAGCACAACCAACAAACCGTAGCCGTAGTATTTCTTCGAACGAGTTACAACACCTGTAAACGCAGCGCGGACACTATCGCCCAGTTGAAGTTTAATATCGGTCCCAGAATGGAAACGCTTACGCCTTGGGCCAAAATGGCTTATAACTTTGCCCCGAAAAGGGCTACAGAATTTACCTAAACATGCAAATTCGGGTAAAGAGTCCTTTAATGAAATGGAATCCGTTGAAACTAATAATAAGGTATCATCAAGAGACACATCTATAGTTTGTGATTTTACCAGAGGACTGAAAAACAAGACAAAAAAACCAATTATTACTGAAAATAGTACAATCAACTTAAAAGGCCTAAATACAAAAAGCATCAAACAAATATTTTTAAAATTGACGCAATATAGATATTCAGGCTAAACCAGAAAAAAACTTTCATCAACTTTAAAACAAAATAACAAAATTAACGCTATTTCAACTTAATCATCTCCCAACCCATAACACTAGGGCTTACCTGCACCTGAGGTGTTTGCGATTTTTGGTTTACCACTACCGATTGCTGTGCAACGTTAGTTTTTATGTACTCAAATAGTTCCTTATAGGTAACATCGCCCTTTGTTTCCTGCAATTTCTTTAGCAAAAAGTAGGTGAATAAACCGTGTTGCTTGGTACTGAAAGGATATGCAGTTTCATCGCCTGTGGCTGCGCTCATTACAATACTATTGCCAGTAAGCAAATCGGCCTTTGGTCTTACCTTTACACCTCTAGCCTCGGCTAGCATTGCATTATCGCGAGCACTTCCGCTAAAGCAGGCATCTAAGATAAAAGTGACTTTCTGCAATGGTTTCTCGGTAAGTCGGGCATACAAATCGTTTAATTTAATGGCTGTTTCAAAATCGGACGAAAAACCATCTATAGGCAATAGGTAAGCCGATTTATCGGCCTCGTTAGGCATTCCGTGACCTGCATAGTAGAATATAACTCTGGCTTCGCCATTATATGCAGCAATAACATCAGCAATCCACTTTACTTCCGATTTCATATTACCATAGGTTGCATCAACGGTAAAATGGATATTCTGTGATGGAATTCCCAGCGTTTTCTCGCAGTACTCCTTAAAAACCTTACCATCGTTAGCGGCAAACTTCACCTTAACCTCCTTCTGGTAGTTCTCGTTGGCAATTATTACTACAAAGGTTTTATCGTTAGTTTGAGGGTTAACTGGAATATTTATGTCCACATCGGACTGTCCAACCAATATTGTATTACTTTGTGTGTTAACTGTCTGATTGTTTGAAGTAACCTGCGCATTCAACTTCAATGGGTCGTAATTTAGGTTGAACTGATTAACCGCAAAGGTAGCACTATTCTCCGACGAATAATTGTAAACCTTAGCATTCGCAGGATTTGTAATAGTGGCTCTCTGTAAAAAGAACTTGCCACTTGGGTTCAGTGCGTACTGAATATCAGAAAATTGCAATTTAGTAGATGAGGTGTCGAAAGCCTCGGCTTCAGTAACTGGAACCTTTAAATAAAAGGGCGGAATCCCAACAACCTCTAACTTAAATGTCTGATTATCGGGGTCGTACTCATTGGCAAAGGTTCGCCAATCGCAGTAGCTTGGAGCAATTTTCTGCACTGCAAGAGCCATCAACTCCTCTGCTTTCTTCTTGCTGTTTGCTTCGCTAACACGAGCAAGGTAAGCATCGCTCGACTCGTATTTGCCTTTCTGTTGCCATTTGGCAAACTCAGGTCGGATAAAATCTTCCAACTCCTTTTGAGGGTTCGATTCCCTATAACAGCCGTACTTTCCATTTTTCTTAACAGTTATAAAACCATTGTGTGCAAAACCAGGCTCATCGAACTGCAAAGCAACCACTACATTCCCTGTTGCATCAATATACCCCCACTTATCGCCCTTTCGTACAGGACAAACACCAGAGGTAAAATACTTTACCTCATCGTACTGACAATCGACCACCTGCTTACCATTGATATCAATAAATCCCCACTTTTTACCAACCCGAACGGGGGTTAAACCTTCGGCAGGAAAATAGTTAATACCATCGTAAATGCAATCAACAACAAACTTTCCAGTTTTATCAATAACGCCTAATTTATTGCCTTTTAGAACAGTTCCATATCCTTTATTAAAGCCCCACACTTGCTCAAACTGTAAATCGATTACTGGCTTTCCAGTAATATCAATATATCCACGTTTCCCATCCTTATTTACACCAGCCAAGCCATCGTCGGAAAAATCGGTAACGCCATCGAACTGAAAATCGATAACGACCTTACGTTTTAGGTTAATAAAACCCCACTTTGTGCCTTTCCGAACAGCCGATAGCCCGTTCTTGGAAGGTAACCTTACTTCATCGAAAGGTAATGTGCGTCCATCCAAATCAATATAGAACTTCTTGTCATCCTTCTTCACCTTGGCAATACCAGAATCGTAAAAGTCCGATGCATCATCAAATTCATTGTTAATAACAAACTTCCCAGTTGTATTAATATATCCGAACTTATCATCCTTACCAACCACTGCCAACCCATTATCAGAAAAGTCGTTAGCGTCGTCGAACTTACATTCAATAACAATATTCCCTTTATTATCAATGTAACCATACTTTCCGTTAAGTTTTACTGGAGTCAACCCTTGTTGGAAATAAGATGATAATGACTCGAACCTACAATCAACAATCAGTTTTCCTGCTTGGTCAATTAAACCCCATTTGCCATTTTTCAACACTTTTGCATATTCCCCAATATAAACATATACAGAACTATAATCGCTAAGATAAGTTACCACTCGCCCAGTATGGTCTATTAAACTATAATAGGTGTCGAACCCAAAGCCATTGGATCGCATTCTATTGTTACTTACCAATGCCAAACCGTTGTCCATAAATGTTTGGGCATTATCGAACATAAAATCAATTGCCAAATTCCCATCCCTATCTATATAGCCATACTTATCGTTCATTCTAACTGCTGCATAGCCATTGGATGAGTATACAAATGAAAAATCGTACTTATAGTCTACACTCAACTTGTAACTTTTCTGTGCAAAACCTACAGTTACAAAAAAAATCAGAGTAACGGCTAGTACATTCCTATAGAACATTCTCATAGCAATAGTTTTAAAAAAACAAACAAAGATTCAGAAATTAAAACTCGAATAAAGTTATGAATTTATTCAGTTTGGGAGCCATTAATAGGTTGAAATTTCAAATATGGACAACCACAATTTAAAAATACATTCTGCTTAATTTAAGCACTTTAAATGAACAGTAAGCCGCAAAAAGCATAAACGAAATACCAACCAAATTAGCGGAAGTACTACTAGTAAGGCAATTTCGATGGTGGTTATAAAATAATCCATTGGAGAAACTTATTCTTTATACCAATTAGGATCAATACGCATTAAATTCAAGTCCGTTCTGATAAACTTAACAAACCCATATATCTTATTAACTTCCTCAATTAGCCTATATTTTTCGAGGTTATTGTACTGATAAAAGCGATATGTGTCTTTTTGAGAAACCTCAACCGAAACTGTCATGCTTGAATTTGCATAATCAACACCATTGCCAGTTAATGATATGTAACTTGGAATTCTCTCAATTGTTGGCAAAGTAGTGATATCTGATTTTTGAAACGAGTCCATAAAAACCGCCCACCCTGATAATGGCTGACTTATAATTGAATCGTTATGGTAATTAACTACCTCATACTCCCTTGAAGGATTATAGAATAATTCCATTTTGGTGTATCGGATTACGGGCAAACTGTCGGATTTAAATTTAAACTCAACCATCTCGCCCAGTTGGTATATCCCTTGAGGATACGAAAACCAAACACGAACCATAAGGCTATCATACCCTTCCTCTGGAACCGACAGGTTCAATTGCTCCTGTTTTTGCTTAGCAAATTTATAAAAGGCAAAAACTTTATTGTTTGGGTACCTTGGAATATCTTTTTCAATGCTGTTCTCAGGAATTTTGGGAGACTTTGATGGAATACGTATAGGATAAATTGTATTTACGCAACTTGTTAAAATTGAGGCTAAAAAAAATACCAATAGCAATTTTGTTATAATATTTTTCATAGGTTTAGTTTTAAGATTTAATGCAAATTATAAGATTTTTCAATATTTTATATATTTCAGCAATTGCACATCAAACTCAGTTTATGAAAGAATTTTTCAAATGTTTTTTTGCACCATTAATTATTTATCCTCACTATGTGATTCCAATTCAGGATTCTCAAGTTTTTTGGCATTTAACGGAGTAACCACCTTCTTACCTGTAGACTTTTCCAATTCTAACCTTGCAGCCTTGGCAACTTTGCCACCTTTATGAGCAACAGTTTTATTTTCGTTGAATGATTTAGGTTGAGACTTTTTGGATATTTCGGTTGTTGATGCTTCGGCTAGCATATTAAGCACCAACTCAAGATTGGTCATATGGTCTCTTAGATTTTCCTTCTTTAAACTCTTGAAGTTCTTATACTGTTTTGTTGTAAAACCGCTCCACGCTTTTGTAATTTCATCGGTTAGTATTGCATACTCTTGTCCTTTCTTTACACCTCTACTCTCCCACTCATCGGTAAGTTCTTTTCGAATTTCAATACTTTTAAGCCTTTGGTTTATCCACTCCTTGCTATAGCCCTTTCTTAGGTATGTTTCCATTAACCTATCTATACCAATCTCTGGATCTTCAATTTCATCCATTCTCTCTCGTCCAACTCTAGCCAACCACATTTTAAATGGCTCGGCTTTGGGCGATGGAATGCTCTGTATTAGCCGGAATAGTTGTTCAGTATCAGCAACATCTGTTAATCGCATTTTACCATCGGCCGCAGTCATTTTCAAAGCGTGACAATTCGTCACGGTTTCATTACCCTCTTCTTTTAACCTTTGCTTTAATTTACGCCAGTAGGCCTGCGGGTCAATACTTTCTGAAAGAATACCTACTACATCAACAATAGAAAAGTACCATTTTTCATTGGTATCGTCCCAAACTGTACGAATTTGCTTATCGTTGAATAGTTTTATTGCAGTATCTTTAGTCATTACAACTCAATTTTGTAAACAAAGTTATTAAAAAACAGGACACCCACTAGGAGTTTATTCGCCTAATAACGGAGCATAAAAAAGAGCCAAATACAACAAATGTAAAAAGAAAAAAAACTCTCTTTCGATTAGACAAAGAGGATTGGGTGAGTTTGTGCATCAAACCTAATTTATATATTAAAACGCGTCATGAGACGCGATCCAACAAGGGTTGAACTATCACTCATATTTGTAGTTTTTCTAACGTTCAACAAACAAAAAACGAACTTAATAAAAAATTTAAATTGTTAATTTGGGAATTCTCCATCAAACACTTTTGATGCAGCATCTCTAATCTCAAGCAATTTCTTTGTTTTAATAGTATGAAAATATTTTTTCCCTTTATAACATTTACCATTACTTAAATCTAGTTTGATATTATTATCTAATTGATGAGCATGTGGATTTGAGGGAAAAGGATCTGAATCATACTTATGTATTATCCATACTAACCCTTTGGATTTAACTTTAACTTTGAACTCCAGAAGGAATTCCTTTGGAATAATATTTTCTTGAGTTTCAATTGAATTTAGAACTACATTAAAATCAAAATTTTCCAGTAATTTCAAGGCTTCATCGTATTCGATTTCAATTCCCCACAAATCTCCAGGGTGTTCTAAATTATATTTATCTTCATGTAATATAAATAGAGCATCAAAAATCGTATGTCTATCTATATTTAGGTTAGTTAAATTGTAATGACATCTTAGTGATTCTAAAATTCCATCAAATTTTTCAGCCCTTCGTATTTCTTCGTTAAAGTGATTGTCATTCTTTCTCATAACCTAAAGTTATGTAAGGCACAAATGGATAATTAAATACTAAAAAACATAACAATAAAAAGTTATATTGATTATACCAATAGACATTATCAATGTTATCTAAAGTATCTCTTTCACCTCCTTCTTCAAAAAATCCACTGCATAAGAAACAGGATTGGTATCGAGTTCAACCATTGTTTCCAGAATTTTTTGGCTTAACACAAGGGCTGTTTCGTTGGGGTTTACACGGTCGGAGCTGATATTTATGAGTTTTACAATATTCTCCTTGGCATTGCGAACCATCTCCCAGGCCTCGTTGCTCACGTAGAGCTGCTGCGAGAGGTTATGCTCCCACTCCGCACGGATTGTCCCCAAAAGCGCTGCTTGCATATCCGATGCTAGCATATCCCTCTTATTCACCCGCACAATAATAGATTCGGGCGAAATGCGCTCCAGAAACAGTATTAACCGCTCGTAAGCTTGCAGCTTTATGGGTAGAGTAACTTTAATGTTATTGAACACAAGTTCAGACTTTCGGCGGTTGGCATCGTTCTTAATCATTGCTGCAAGTGCCAGATATCCAGCCAAAAACACCAATAAGGCGGGCAAAACTATTTTTAGTATTTCTGCTAACATTGGTTAATGAATTTTAAAGGTTTGAGTGTAATAAATAAAGTTTAAGTAAATTTGAAACTTTAAAATTACAAAAGTTTTCGATTATTAGTAAACATAAAAGATTTAGTGTTATGGAGAAAGTATCAGCCCGTATAAACGCACTTGAAGAGTCACAAACCATTGCAATGTCCCAAAAATCTAGGGAACTTGCTTGTCAGGGTATCGATGTAATCAACCTTAGCGTTGGCGAACCCGATTTTTTCACCCCCGATTTTGTTAAGGATGCAGCTAAAAAGGCAATCGATGAGAACTACTCGTTCTACACACCTGTTCCCGGTTACAAAGATTTACAGGAAGCAATCTGCGGTAAACTAAAAAGGGAGAACAACCTTGATTTTACTCCCGACCAAATTGTGGTATCGGGTGGTGCAAAGCACAGCCTTTCCAACGTGTTAATGTGCGTTGTTGATAAGGACGATGAGGTTATTGTTCCTGCTCCTTACTGGGTTAGTTACGTGGAATTGGTTAAACTTGCCGAGGGCAAAAGCATTGTGATTGAAACTGGTATTGATAGCGATTTCAAGATTACCCCAAAGCAACTTGAGGCCGCAATCACACCAAAAACAAGAGTATTAATGCTTTGCTCGCCATCAAATCCATCGGGAAGCATTTACACCCATGATGAACTAAAGGCCATTGCCGATATCGTTGCTAAGCATCCAAACATTCTTGTTCTTTCGGACGAGATTTACGAGCATATCAACTTTACAGGTAAACACGAGAGCATTGCTCAGTTTGAGAATATCCGCGATAGAGTTATTATTATTAATGGTGTGTCGAAAGGTTACGCCATGACTGGTTGGAGAATTGGATTCTCTGCATCGGCTAAGTGGATTGCAAAGGCCTGCAACAAATTACAAGGTCAGCAAACATCGGGTGTGTGCTCAATTGCACAAAAAGCTGCCGTAGCAGCATTCAACTCCGATGGTTCAACAGTAAAGGAGATGCAAGTTGCTTTCAAACGTCGCCGCGATTTTATGGTTGGTGCATTCTCTAAAATCAAAGGTTTCCGTTTGAATATGCCTGGTGGTGCATTCTACATCTACCCTGAGATTTCGTATTTCTTCGGAAAGCAGTACAATGGTCAAACCATTAAAAACGCCGATGATTTTGCAATGTTCCTACTTAACGTTGCGCACGTTGCCGCTGTTCCAGGCTCTGCGTTTGGTACACCAAACTACATCCGTTTCTCGTACGCCACTGCCGATGAGAAGCTAAAACAAGCAGCTGAGAGAATTGCTAAGGCTGTGGAATTATTGAAGTAAAATTATTGGTAAAACGTGAAACGTTAAGCGAAATATAAAATAAGTTAATATTGCAACTGAAAAGAACCGTTAATTGTGAAGTTAACGGTTCTTTTATTAAATTTGAAATAGTGTAACTATAAAGTGTGCAGATTAATTCCACTCTTTCTTTTAACTTTTCACGTTTAACTTTTAACGCAGTATGCTAAAATCGATAAGTAGAAAAACACTCCTGATAATCCTAATTCCGACTGTTATAGTAGGACTTATTGGGTCTGTATTTGCATTTAGCTATTACCGATTGAACTATGCTCCTAACACAAAAAACAGCAAGGAGATTATTGTTTATATTCCAACTGGCTCTACATTCGAGAATGTGCTTGATACGCTTAGCAAGCATAGCATTTTAAAAAATCAGAAATCGTTTACAACAGTAGCCGGCAGGCTTGGTTACAAAAATAATATCAAAGCAGGTCGATACCTGATTAAACCCAACACAGGAAATCGCAAACTGGTTTTGATGCTTAAAATGGGGCTACAAAAGCCCTTAAAGCTTACCTTTAATAATATTAGAACACCTCAACAACTTGCTGGCAGAATTGCCCAGCAAATTGAGGCCGATTCGCTTTCGATTCTAGCTTTACTCACCTCCGACGAAGTTACCACCGATTATGGATTCGACAGAGCAACTATTATTGCAATGTGCATACCCAACACCTACGAGTTTTACTGGAATACCAACGCTAAAGGATTTCTGGATAAAATGCAGAAGGAGTACGAGAAGTTCTGGAACGATGAACGCGAGGCCAAAGCCTTTAAACTTGGATTAACCAAAGTTCAGGTTTCCACACTAGCATCGATTGTTGAAGAGGAAACTCGTTTTAATACCGAAAAACCTAAGGTTGCTGGAGTTTATATCAACCGTTTAAACAAAGACATTCCGTTGCAAGCCGACCCAACAGTAAAGTTCGCCGTAGGCGATTTTGCGCTACGACGTATTCTCACAAAGCATCTTGAGATTGATTCGCCTTACAATACATATAAGTTCAGAGGTTTACCTCCAGGGCCAATCCGTTGTCCATCAATCAACAGTATCGATGCAGTTCTGAATGCAGAGAAACACAGTTACCTGTATTTCTGTGCAAAAGCCGATTTCTCGGGCTATCACGATTTTGCCAAAACCCTTACCGAGCATAACCGCAATGCGGAGGCATACCGCAGGGCTTTGAATAAGGAGAGGATTTATAGGTAGTGGTTGTTATGGGTTATGGGGTATGGGTTATGGGTTATGGGTTATGGGTTATCAGTTATTGTTAAGTTTTTGAGTTGAAATGGGTTTTGGATATTGAATCTCGGTTCTCTGTTCTCTGTTTTCTGTTTTCTGTTATTGTTCCATTCCGAAATTAACCATTTGCGATGCAAATATTCTTAATCCTTTCATATAATTACAATTGCGTGCATCGCTATAAATATTTACGCCTTTTAATCCCCGAGTTGAAACTCGGCGCTATTTATATTTTTCACTGTTGAGGCATTAAACATTACCCAACCGTTGCATCTTCAAATTGCCAAATTGTCTCATTGGCTAATTCCCTTCTCCACCGCCTCTGCAAACCCCGACTTATCGTTCGATGCCACAACCTTGAATTTTTGTTTTAACTCGTCGGGTGCATTAGAAACCAAATAGCTATTCGGTGTATAGTTTAGCAAATCGAGGTCGTTATAATCGTTACCAATGGCTATAATTTCACTGGATTGAATATCCCCAAGGTATTTGCAAAGCCAATCTACACTGTGTCCCTTGGAAACTCCTTCGGGAAAAATCTCCATCCAAATGGACTCACCATCCAACGGCGATGTTGCCCTAATAACCTTAACTCCTGTAAGTTTGCTTTCCAGCGAGTAGAATAACTCTGGATTTGGCGGCAAAACAGCAATTAATTGGGTTGCATTATCGGGGTAAGTAACACCAAGAATTAGCGGGCTACAGAAATCCTTATACACATCCAGCCTACGGTCAAAGTCGGGATTGGGATTACCCGACGAATGGTAATGGAAAATATGATTCTGTGGAATTGGCTCCTGAACCATAAAGTCAACGCTTAAATCAACAAATAAATCAATTATCTCCTGAACTTTAGTGGAATTCAGTTCAGTGGTATAAACAATCGACTTATCACTCCAGCGAATAATTCCTGCACCTGAGGAAAAAACCAAGTAATCGATAGGAAAATCGTTGGGTATAACTTTTGATGCTGAGTATGGCGACCGTCCAGTAGCTATAACTCGTACAACACCTTTTTCACCTAAACTGTTAAGGGAAAAAAGGTTCTCGGAACTATAATCAGAATTACTGCTTAAAAGCGAACCGTCAAGGTCGGTAACCACCATCTTAATCATCAAGCACAGTTTTAATGCTCAAATATAGCCAGAATAGGAACAAGTGACAAATTAAGAAAAAAGGAGTGCTAGGTTTTCTGGATAAAACTTCAATAAATAAAAAATCATTCCAAACACTATTAGAATAACAGAATAAAACCTAACAAAAAGGCAATAAAAACGTTTAAGTATATATTGGAGATTGTTAATAAAAATTAAGCAAAAAGTATGTTAATTTGATTTTAATCTTCAATTAATTTTTATATATTTAGAGAATTAAACTGTAGTTCTAAACTCTTATAATATGACGAAACTAATCACATTCAATGAA
The DNA here is from genome assembly GCA_023406715.1 of Bacteroidota bacterium. Lineage (GTDB taxonomy): Bacteria > Bacteroidota > Bacteroidia > Bacteroidales > Tenuifilaceae > SB25. The sequence goes on from JAEXVC010000135.1 coordinate 21,814, forward strand.
CTCAGGAGGGTTAAAGATAACCTTCCTGCTGGCAGCATGCAAGTTATTGCGGACAAGTTAAACATCAATGTTGAAACTGTCCGCAATTATTTTGGTGGTACACACTATGATGTTGGTGGTGCGGTAGGAATGCATGTGGAACAAGGCCCCGATGGCGGAATAGTTACACTTGACGATACTACAATCCTCGATTTAGCCAATGAAATCATCGCTAAGTCGAAGGAACTAGTGTAGACACAATTTTAGTTTTCTCATAAAGGCAGGACTTAAAATAATTGGTCCTGCTTTTTTATTAATCGTAAGAGTCCTTAACTTTACAACGGATAAATTCATCAAAATGGAAAAACTCTTAGAACAAATCCACCAAGTTGAACAGAAGCACCTTTACGAGCTTTATAAGTATATGGTTAAGGTATTTGAGAACACAAACCTACCATCGCACGATGCTTTGCATCATCTAAGAGTTTGGCTTCATTGCCGTGGGTTAATCATTGAACTTCATAAGGCTGGGCTTGACATACCTAATGATTTAATTGAGAATGCAATTGTTGCTTGCTTTTTTCACGACTCAGGTTTAACAATTGATATTGGGGAAGTTCATGGCAAACTTGGTGGAAAAATTTGTAGCGACTACTACAACAATCATCCTGAAATAAACATTTCAAATATCGATGCAATTATTCAAGCAATTGAATTCCATGACGATAAATCGATTAAACAGGCACTTGTAAGCACTCCTCAGGATATGATTTGTCTTAATAGGCTTGTTTCTACCGCCGACGACCTGGATGCAATTGGAATAATTGGAGTTTTTAGATATATTGAAATCTACCTTAAAAGAGGTATTCCCGACAAAGAAATTCCTAAAAAAGTAATTAAGAATCTAAAAAACAGGTTCAATAACTTTACCAACGCCTATTCATCGTTACATCGATTTACCGATAAACAAAGAGTTCGATATTTAGATACATTAAACTTTTTTATTGAACTTGATTCGGAAATGTTACAGGGACTTGATAATCCTGATAGTCAATTAGCTGTTTTCGAAATACTTAAAGAACAACTTGTGGAAAAGGAACAAGGTATTGACAAAACAATTACCTATGCAATTAACTACTCGTCAGCAAGTTACCCTTTATACTTTTTCAGCAAACTTAAGAGTGAACTCAATGTTACCTCCGCAATCCTAATAGGATAATTCAAATGCAAAAAACATACGATTTAATTGTAATTGGCGCTGGGCCAGCAGGATTAATTGCAGCAGGAAGAGCAGCTATGCTTGGCGCTAAGGTTATTGTGCTGGAAAAAATGGAAAAGCCTGCCCGTAAACTTCGGATTACAGGGAAAGGTCGATGCAATATAACCAATATGCGTCCATTCAATGAGTTTATTCAGGAAATCACACCTAATCCTCGTTTTCTGAATAAGGCTTTTGGAGCCTTTTTCAACAAGCAAATTATTGAAATCCTCGATGAAATGGGTGTTGAAACAGTAACTGAGCGCGGACAAAGGGTTTTCCCTGCATCGGGCAAAGCGTGGGAT
>JAEXVC010000140.1 GCA_023406715.1 Bacteroidota bacterium
TTTTCATCACTATTTTTGAGATTGATGGGCTGAAAAAATCATCGCCGTTATGAATTGTGCGAATTGCCTCAAGCAAAATTTCTGTAGTGGAATCCTGTTTTGGAAGGTATCCTTTTGCTCCCGCCTGAATGGCTTTAACTATGTACTCCTCGTTGTTAAACATTGATAGGATGAGGACTTTTACCGAGGTGTATTTTGCGGTGATAATCTCCGTTAGTTCAATTCCTGATATGTTGGGCATCGATAAATCTGCGATAACAACATCGGGCAGGTTCGTTTCAATGAAAGTTAGTGCTTCTTTTGCATTGCAAACAGACCCTGCAAGTATTATATCCTGCTCATCGGTAAGTATACTCTTTATCCCATCACGCACAATTTGATGGTCGTCAACAAGTAGCACTTTTATCTTATCCATTGGGTCTGTTTTTTTAAATGAAAATCACTTACTTTTGGGCACTTTTAACCTAATGGTAGTTCCAGCGTTAGGTTCTGTTTCAATATCAAACGTTCCGCCAATTAATTTGGCGCGTTCCTTCATGTTGTAGATTCCATTACAGGGAGTGCAAAAGTTATTTGAGTAGTTAAAGCCCTTGCCATTATCCTCTAAAACAAGGATAATATTTTCCTTGTTTCCCATAAGTTGTAGTTGTATTCTGTTTGCGCCTGAGTGTTTAATGGCATTATTAATGGCCTCCTGGGCAATTCTGTAGATGTAGAATTTAACCTTTGAATCTGCAGTAGCATAATCGCCATATGCCGAGAATTCAATGTCGATATCGGTTGTATTTGCCATCGATGTGCATAAACTTTTCAGTGCAACATCAAGTCCCGATTCGTTTAAGATGTTGGGCGCAAGATTGTTCGATATTTGCCTAACCTCATCTATTATCCTCAAGAAATTTTCCTTGATTTCCTTAATTCGCTCAGGAATATCTTTCTGCTTTAGTTTACTTATGCTCTCGAGTTGCAGTTTAATTGCAACCATTTTTTGTCCTAAGCCATCGTGTAACTCTCTTGAGATACGTTGTCGTTCCATTTCCTGACCATCGTAAAGTGCCGTCATTCGCTGCAAGCGTTCATCTTTGAGTTGCTTAACCATGGCATTAAACGCTTCGGTTAGCAGTCCAATTTCATCATTCGATTTTGGTGTAACGTTCACATCCAAATCGCCCTCGCCAATTTTTTGTGAAGCTTTTTTGAGTTTGATTATTGGGTTAGTGATGGTTCGGGAAATAAAATGCGATATGGAGAAAAGGAATACACAAATAATAAGTGATAGAAATACGATGTCGTTCCTAATAGATATGATTGGAATCATCGCTTCGGCATAGTCAATTTCGGCCAGAATAACCCAATTTAGCCCAGGAGTTTTAATTCTGTCATAGGAACTTAAGCACGAAATAGTTCTGTAATCGTCAATTAGCGATGAGCCATACTTATCCTTAAAGGCGTTTCGAACACTTTGAGTATGAGCCTGTGTGTTGAGAACAGAATTTGGTATAAATCTCGATTTGCTTCGCATAAGGGAATCGTCACCCACAAGATAAACTTCGCCCGATTCTCCTAGTCCATTCTCAGGATTAATCTCAAGCATAATATCATTTATGGCTGAGATTGGAATTTGCAAAGCGAGAACCGCCTTGCAGGCTGGAATATCAATACTTTTCCCAATTAGGCATAAAGGGAGAGTGTCAGCGGGGAACCGTTTTGTGAAATCAACAATGCTTGGATTGTTCGATGCTATGGATTTTTTCCAAATATTCGAAAGTTGTTTTTTTAAAATTGAGTCAGGTGTTAATTTAACGAGAGAATCAGCCTTAAAGGTAAAAAACTGAATGGGTTTATTTTGAGATTGAATTATAATATAGGCATTCTGAAATCCTAGTAGGTTGAAATTTAGATTTTCAGTAATAAGCCAATTATTTGTTGATGATTTCTCCTGAAATAGCTTCCTTGTAAGATTCTTGAGGTAGACTTTCTCGGAGAGCAACTTGATGTTGTTGAACCGTTCGTTAAAGTAGAATTCTACCTGCCCTTTTTTAATAACACGGATAGAGGTAAGTTGGTCGAGGGTTCTTTTAAGGATAGCCTCCTTAGCGTTGTAGTACGAGTAAACTCCTATAACTGCAAGTGATGATACTCCAACTGCAAAGAACAGAATCATCAACTTACGGTTTATGGATTTTCTAAACATTGAATTTGTTTTGATACTACAAAGTAATTAAAAATGTAAAAAGAAAAGGCTCAAACTGAGCCTTTTCTTTTGTGTTGCAATTGCTATAAAGCCCCTTCATCATATGCTCTTTCTCCATGCAAAGAGTTGTCCAACCCTTGTAATTCTTCACTTTCCGAAACTCTAACCGGAGTAATTAAATTTATTATGATTAGCATTAAGTAAGTAAATCCAAAGGCATAAGCCGATGCTGCAACTACAGCAACAGTCTGTTTGAAAAGCAATGAACCCGAGCCAAAAACTAAACCATCGGTTCCTGCTGCATTTACTGCTTTCGATGCAAATACTCCAAGAAGTATTGTTCCAAGCACACCGCCAATGCCATGTACTCCCCAAACATCGAGCGCATCATCCCATTTCATTTTGTTTTTAAATTGAACTGCAACATAGCAAACCAACCCTGCTGCAATTCCAATTAACGGAGATGCCCACAGAGGCACAAAGCCTGCACAGGGTGTAATGGTTGCCAAGCCTGCAATAGAACCGGTTAAAAGCCCCACAAATTTAGGTTTGCGTTCTCTAATCCATTCTACTACCAGCCACGCAATTGTTGCAAACGATGCTGCAATATCTGTATTTAGGAATGCCAATGATGTAATATTATCAACTTGAACTTCGCTACCTGCATTAAAGCCATACCAGCCAAACCAAAGCAAACCGCTACCAATGGCAACAAGAGGGATACTGTTAGGTGTTGAATTTTTATCAACGCGTGCTCCAACGTAGAAAACCGATGCTAAAGCCGCAAAGCCAGCAGTAGCATGAACAACAATACCTCCAGCAAAGTCAAGAACGCCCCAATGTGCCAATAATCCACCACCCCAAATCATATGAACGAATGGATAGTACACTAAAATTTGCCAAACTGTAAGGAAAATAAAATAAGCTTTAAAGGAAACCCTATTTACAAAAGCACCAGTAATCAGAGCTGGTGTAATAATGGCAAACATCATCTGGTAAGCAATAAATACAAACTCTGGAATTTTACCATTGCCAGCCCAAAGCGTGTCCATGCTTATACCTGAAAGAAAAGCTTTATCGAAGTTTCCGATAATGCCGTCATCGCCACCGCTGAAGCATAGCGAGTAGCCAAAAATAACCCAAAGAACGGTGGTCCAGCCTAAAGAAACGAAACTTTGAATCATAATAGCAAGAATGTTTCTCTTAGTTGCCAAACCACCATAGAACATTGCAAGTGCTGGAGTCATAAGCATAACAAGGCTTGTGGCAAGAAGCATAAACCCTGTTGAACCGGTATCCATTACGGCTGTTGCCTGCATTAAAATTGAACTTAACATAGTTTGATTTTTTTAAGTGATTAAAATGACATTCCAAAAACTAAATAAATTGCCTCTCTCTCAGGGTTAGTGATTAGAGATGCTTGTACTGGTATTTCAAAAGTTTCTGATATTTTTAAGGTTTTAGCAGCCTTTACGCCAAGGTTGATAATTCCTGAAGTTTCGTTTCCGTAGAATCCAACCTCGCCTCTATCTTTATTGGGTTTATCGATAGTTGCTCCAACAAAAGCATTAAAATCAACTCCTTTGATGTTCTTTTTGTAACCCAACTCAACGTATTTCGACATGAATATATCGCCAGTACTACCATCGGAATTAATTTTGCGGGCATCGTTACCGTAAATATTCATAGCAAAAAGCAAGGTAAATGGAATATTTTCTGTGCCGTTAAAACTGAATGTGCTCTCAAATACGTGGGTTGTGCTGTCCTTATCGTAGTTAAAGTATCTGTTTCTGCTTTCTGAACTATATAATCCAGGGAAAAAATAATCAGTAATGGTTACGCTGAAAACCTTATTGAAAGTGTATGTCAAATAAAGGTCAACTTCTTGGTTTGATGTTTCCGAAAAAGTGTATGCAGCCCAAGTTCCTATGGCAAGTTCGTGTTTCGATTCGCCACTAATCATATTGTACTTAATCCATGGCTGAATGCTAGGGCTGTTTCCTCCTAAGCTAACACCACGCCAAACATAGCGGTTCATTAGGTCGGCTCCAATTTGTATTGGCGATTCTTCTTGGGCAAATACCGCGAAGTTGATAGTCAGTAATGCTAATAGCGAGAAGGCTTTGAGTTTGTTCATCATATAATGCTGGTTTAATGGTTAATGCCAGCAAATGTATTGGCTGCGCAATGCCTACACAATAGAACTTTGGCTGATTTTATCTAATACTAAGTACCAGTTTTTGGTTTTTAAATTCTTATAATTTATTGTTCATCATCGATATGCGAATTAGCAATGATGATTATCTTTGCAACTTATTTTGATTTCAATTTTGAATAGATAACTCGCATTTAACATAAATACTATGGATTACAATTTTAAAGAGATTGAGAGTAAGTGGCAGGAATCGTGGAAGAATAACAAAACTTACAAGGTAGATATTGACCCTTCGCGCCCAAAATTCTATGTGCTCGATATGTTTCCTTATCCATCGGGGGCAGGTTTGCATGTTGGTCACCCACTTGGCTATATTGCATCCGATATATATTCACGCTTTAAGCGTTTGCAAGGCTTTAACGTTTTACACCCAATGGGTTACGATGCTTTTGGATTGCCTGCTGAGCAGTATGCAATTCAAACTGGCCAGCATCCCGCCATTACCACTGATATCAATATTAAGCGTTACCGCGAACAACTCGATAAAATTGGATTCAGTTACGATTGGGACCGTGAGTTCCGTACCTGCGACCCATCATACTACAAATGGACTCAGTGGGCATTCATCCAAATGTTCAAGCATTGGTACAACAACCAAACCCAAAAGGCTGAGCCTATTGAGGCGTTGATTTCCGAGTTTACGAAGAATGGAAACTCAAAGGTTGATGCAGTTTGTAGCGATGTAAAAATATTTTCTGCCGATGAGTGGAAGTCAATGTCCGAGGTTGAACAGCAGGAAATTCTTCTTGCTTATCGCTTGGCTTACCTTGCCGATGTAATGGTAAACTGGTGTCCTGCATTAGGAACTGTGCTTGCAAACGATGAGGTTAAGGAAGGTTTTTCGGTTCGTGGTGGACATCCTGTTGAGCAGCGTAAAATGCGCCAGTGGTGCTTGCGGATATCTGCTTACGCTGAGCGTTTGCTTAACGATATGGAGACCCTAGAGTGGACCGATTCACTAAAAGAGATACAACGCAATTGGATTGGTCGTTCCGAGGGTGCCGAGGTGTACTTCAAGGTTGATGGCTCCAACATGAAAATTCTTATTTTCACAACTCGTCCCGATACTATTTATGGTGCAACGTTTATGGTTCTTGCTCCCGAAAGCGAGTTGGTTGATGAACTAACTACTCCCGAATATGCTGAGAAGGTAAGCGCATACCGCGATGAGGTTAAGCGCAAAACAGAGCGTGAACGTATGGCCGAGGCCAAGAAGGTTACAGGACAATTCACCGGTAGTTATGCTATAAATCCTTTCACCAACGAGCGTATTCCAATTTGGATTAGCGAGTATGTTTTGGCGGGTTATGGAACAGGAGCAATTATGGCTGTTCCCGCACACGATAGTCGCGACTTTGTTTTTGCACGCACATTCAATTTGCCAATTATTCAAACCGTAATTCGTCCTGGAGAGCAGGCTACAGACCCTAATAGTTGGAGCGAATCCTACGATTCTAAAGAGGGAATTGTTATCAACAGTACTCTTATTAATGGTTTGGATGTAAAACAGGCCATTAGTAAAATTAATGAGGTGATTGAATCGCGTGGATTGGGTAAACGCAAAATAAACTATCGCTTACGCGATGCCATATTCAGCCGTCAACGTTACTGGGGCGAGCCATTCCCTGTTTACTACAAGGATGGAATGCCTTACGCAATTGATGAAAGCAAACTTCCATTGGAACTACCCGAGGTTGATGCCTTTTTGCCTACTGAGAAAGGAGAGCCACCACTTGGTCGTGCTAAGAATTGGAAAAATGCCGATGGTTATGGCTACGAGTTAAGCACAATGCCCGGTTTTGCAGGTTCATCGGCATACTACTTGCGCTATATGGACCCACACAATAACAACGGTTTAGTATCCAAGGAAGCAAATAACTACTGGGAGAATGTAGATTTGTACATCGGCGGAACCGCACACGCAGTAGGACACCTTATATATTCTCGTTTCTGGAATAAATTCCTTTTTGACCTTGGCTATGTTTGCAAGAATGAGCCATTCAAAAAATTGATTAACCAAGGAATGATTCAGGGTCGTTCGAATTTTGTGTATCGAATCAAGAATACCAATACTTACGTTTCTCTGAACTTAAAGGATAAGCACGATGTAACTCCAATTCACGTTGATGTTAACATTGTAAGCAACGACATTTTGGATATCGATGCATTCCGCAAGTGGCGTCCTGAGTTCAGCGATGCTGAATTTATACTTGAGGATGGTAAGTACATCTGCGGATGGGCCGTGGAGAAGATGAGTAAGAGCATGTGGAATGTGGTAAATCCCGATGTTATTGTTGAAAAGTACGGTGCCGACACACTTCGTATGTACGAGATGTTCTTGGGCCCACTTGAGCAGAGCAAGCCTTGGGATACAAACGGAATTGATGGTGTTCACAAATTCTTCCGTCGTTTCTGGCGCTTATATCACAATGCTAACAACCAGTTTGAGGTTTCCGACGCTGAGCCTACAGCACAGGAACTAAAAGTGCTTCATAAAACCATTAAAAAGATTACCGAGGATATAGAGAAATTCAGTTTTAATACCGGCGTTTCAGCATTTATGATTTGCGTAAATGAACTAACCGAGTTAAAGTGTAACAAACGAGCAATCCTTGAGCCTCTTTGTGCGCTTATAGCATCGTATGCTCCGCATATTGCTGAGGAACTATGGCACTTGCTGGGTCACAGCACATCAGTTTGCGATGCAAAATGGCCAAAGTACGATGAGAAATACTTACAGGAGAGCACCTACACTTGTCCAGTATCGTTCAACGGAAAAACCCGATTCACATTGGAGATTCCTTTGAATATACCTCAGTCAGAAGTGGAGAAGATTGTTCTTGCTGATGTTAACACTCAAAAATTCTTGGAGGGAAAACAACCCAAGAAAATTATTGTTGTTCCAAACAAAATTGTCAATATTGTAATGTAGTTGTGTTTTGAACTTATTGGTTGATGGTTAAAGGATTTACTCTTTTAACCATCAACTTTTAGATATTAGCATCGCCAAAATACCCGAAAACTTGTCAATACAAACACTTGGTCAATTTTATTTGGTGGGTGCATAAAAATAGTTTAATTTTAGTTATCCCATTTCGAAATCATTAATCACTTTAAATCATCTTAAACGATATAACTATGGAAAGAACAGAAAGCAAAACCAAATCATTTAGGGATTTAGTGGTTTGGCAAAAAGCCCATGCGTTCGTACTAAACATTTACCAACAGGTAAAACACATCCCCGACGATAATCAATCATTTGTGGGCGATATGCTTTGCGAGAGCGCTACAGCCATAGCTACAAACATTGTTGGCGGTTATAGGAAAAAAGATAGAGACGAAAAATTGATGTTCCTTGCAACAGCACAGGACGCTTTGGAGGAATGCCGCTACTACATCATTCTGGCTAATGACCTAGGTTTATTTGACCAATATCAGGCCGATGACCTCGAAAATGCTATTGGCGAAGTTAGTTACTTGCTAAATTCTTACGCAAAATCAATCCAACGTAGGAAGGAAGAGGATAGTAGAAACGAAAATCAATACTAGTATTTTATATTAAAGTATGACAAGTAGTAAAATTTTTAAAACAACACGCTCGTATACCATTATAGTATTTGGGTTGTTGTTATATGCTTTATCGTGGACAGCATTTCTTATTCCACACAAAATCACAGGAGGTGGTGTTTCGGGTATCGGTGCATTAATTTACTATGCCACAGGATTCCCAATGGGTTATACCTATTTCTTGGTTAATATAGGCTTAATTTTCATCGCCATTAAAATGCTTGGTGCGAACTTTGGCGTAAAAACGGTATTTGGCGTAATAGTTGGCTCTGTTTTGCTGTCTGTACTTCAGGCAACAATAAAACAACCAGTGGTGGACGATAAATTTATGTCGACTATTATTGGAGGAGCAATTGCTGGTGTTGGCCTGGGGATTGTGTTTACGCAGGGCGGCAGTACTGGTGGAACGGATATCATTGCCATGATAATCAACAAGTACCGTAACATTAGCCCTGGCCGAGTTATATTGATGTGCGATGTATTCATAATTGGTTCATCATTCCTTGTTTTGCTCGATTTAGACCCCGCAAAACGAATTGAGACTATCGTTTACGGCTACGTGGCTATGGCTATTACAGCATACTCTCTCGATGCGGTATTGTCTGGAAGCAAACAATCTGTGCAGGTTTTTGTATTCTCGAAGCAATACCAAGTAATTGCCGATAGAATTACAGCCGAGCTGAATAGGGGAGTTACAGTAATCGATGGTCAAGGCTGGTTTACCAAGGAAAATCAAAAGGTTCTAATAACTTTGGTTCGCAAGCATGAAGCTAACGACGTTTATAGGGTAATTAAGGAGGTTGACCCCGAAGCATTTATTTCGGTAGCAAGTGTCATGGGTGTTTATGGAAGAGGTTTCGAACGGATACGACACTAAAATTTTATTTATTTTAATATTAAGCCTTGGTGATTAACCAGGGCTTTTTTGTTTAGGAATTTTATCTTTTTCTCTTGACAAAGCTCTTCAATATGTATAACTTGTTCAAAAACGGTTGCGATAAAATGAAACTCTTTGTCAAATCTATAATTTCATTAATGGTTGGAGTCGTTTTTACTTCGTGCCACATGTTGTATGTTCCTAATAGTTTTAATTCTCCATTGTTAAGGAATAAGGGTGATGGTCAAATTAATGTTGCTACTGGTATATCTGGGTTCGAAGCGCAAACAGCTTATGCTATTACCGACAATGTTGGAATAATGGCTAATGGCCAAGTTCTAAAGACTACCGAGCACGATACTTTAAAGCAGCAGAGAACACTTTTTGAGTTGGGTTTGGGTTATACCGAGAAGTTTAGTGATAATGGAATTTTTGAAATTTTTGGAGGAGCGGGAGTGGGAGAGGTTCCAGCCGATTACAGAAAAATTGATTACGATGGTGTTTCTACTACACAAATAACTAGATACTTTATACAGCCAGGCCTAGGATTTTATAACGATTGGCTTGACATAAGCATTCTTAGCCGTTTATCGGCTGTAAGCATTGGCGGAGAAACAAACTGGTTCTACGAACCAGGCTTTATGGCTAAAATGGGATATAAGCGTTTGCGCTTTTATTCCTGTATAGGATTATCTATTCCGTTTGAAAAATACGATGACCAAAAGTGGAACCACAACCCTATAATGTTCTCCATTGGGCTTCACTTCAATTTTGGGAAGCGTTTAGAGGAATAATCAATTAAAGAAGTATCGATTCAATTACTTTTGGATAGTGCTCATACTCCAGTTTGTGAACCTTTTGGGCAAGGGTTTCGGGTGTGTCGTTTTTATCTATCGAACACTTTGCTTGAAAAATAATTCCCCCTTCATCGTAATTATTGTTCACGTAATGGATGGTTATTCCGCTTTCAACCTCTTTGTTGGCAATAACTGCTTCGTGCACCTTGTTACCATACATTCCCTTCCCACCATATTTAGGCAAAAGCGCGGGGTGAATATTGATAATTCTATTAGGGTATGCATTAATTAAATACTCTGGCACCAACTTAAGAAATCCTGCTAGAATAATAAAATCTACCTTATATGAATTGAGTACTTTAATGAAATCCCCGTTCCTAAAAGCATCCATGCTGAAAACTTCGCAATTAACACCAAGCTTTTTTGCCCGTTCAATTACAAAGGCCTTAGGGTTTTCTGTGGCAAATAGTACTATTCTAACTCCTTTTTTGTCAATAAAATAGTTTACAATGTTCTCCGCATTACTTCCTGATCCCGATGCTAAAATTGCTATATTACTCATTATTAAGTATTTATTAAATTAAAATTAAACGATTGTCAAAAAAAGTTTTTGAGATGACAAAAATATGAACAAAAAAATTACTTTTGCGGCTGAATTTATCATCTGATTATTATCAGGTGAAATTTTTTTCTTTGCGATTGAAAACTTTATTTATTAACTAAATTTTAAAAACTATGTCGGATATTGCAACAAGAGTAAAGTCAATTATCGTTGACAAACTCGGAGTAGACGAGAACGAAGTAACTCCAGAAGCAAGCTTTACCAATGATTTAGGTGCTGATTCACTTGACACCGTTGAGTTAATTATGGAATTCGAGAAAGAATTCAACCTTTCTATTCCAGACGATGAGGCTGAAAAGATTGGTACTGTTGGAGATGCTATCAATTACATCGAAAGCCACAGCAAGTAATATCAAAAATTAAAAAAAATCTTACAAGCAAACTAGTTTTAAACTAAAATTTCACTTTATGGAAATGAAGCGTGTTGTAGTTACAGGTGTTGGTACAATTAACCCTTTAGGTAACAATATTCAAGAGTATTGGACTAACCTCGAGAACGGGGTGAGTGGTTGTGAGCTAATTACCAGTTTCGACACATCCAAGTTTAAAACTAAATTTGCCTGCATGGTAAAGAATTTCGACCCAAATAATTACTTCGACCGTAAAGAGGCAAAGAAGATAGATCCTTACACCCAGTTTGCGCTGGTGGCTGTAGACGAGGCTATGAAGGACGCTGCTTTTAACCTTGAATCTATTGATTTAGATGCGGCTGGAGTTATTTGGGCTTCAGGGATTGGTGGTTTACAAACCATGACTGAGGAACTAAGAGGCTACTTCGCGGGTGATGGTACACCCCGATTTAGCCCTTTCTTTATTCCTAGGATGATTTCTGATATTGCTGCCGGACACATTTCCATGAAGTATGGTTTCCGTGGTCCAAACTTTTCCACAGTTTCTGCTTGTGCTTCGGCAACTAATGGATTAATTTGCGCTATGGATATTATCCGTACTGGTAAGGCAAGCATTATTATTAGTGGCGGTTCAGAAGCTTCTGTTAATGAGGTTGGTGTTGCAGGTTTTAACGCCCTGCAAGCGTTGTCAACTAATAATGATGAGTTCAAGAGCGCATCGCGTCCGTTTGATGTTTCCCGTGATGGTTTTGTTATGGGAGAAGGAGCGGGATGTCTTATTCTTGAAGAGTACGAGCATGCTAAAGCCCGTGGGGCAAAAATTTACTGTGAATTGGTAGGTGGCGGTATGACTGCCGATGCTTATCACTTGACAGCACCACACCCCGATGGATTGGGTGCAAGAAAGGTTATGGAGAATGCAATTAAAGATGCAAATCTTAAACCAGAGGATATCGACTATGTTAATGTACACGGTACATCTACACCTCTTGGCGATATTGCTGAAACCAAGGCCATTCTTTCTGTATTCGGAGAGCATTCGTACAAACTCAACATTAGCTCTACTAAGTCTATGACAGGTCACTTGCTTGGCGCGGCTGGTGCAATTGAAGCATTGGCTACTGTAATGGCGGTTTATAAGGATGTTGTTCCTCCAACCATTAACTTGCAAAATGTTGACCCTGAGATCGACAGTAAACTTAATTTGACTCCAAATAAAGCTCAAAAACGTACCGTTAGAGCTGCCTTAAGTAATACTTTTGGATTTGGTGGTCATAATGCATCAATTATCGTTAAAAAGATTTCCTAGTTACTAGGTGTTAAGATTTTTATCACGTCCAATTGAGCGTTTCCGCATAAAATCAGCGGATAGGGATTTGTTCGTTCAACTGAAGAAAATTTTAGGGTTTTCACCAAAAAATATCGAATTATATAAGCTGGCCATGGTTCATCGGTCAGCTTCTTTTGTTTTACCCAAAGGAAAACGGGTAGATAATGAGCGTTTGGAGTACCTGGGTGATGCTGTGCTAGATGCTATAGTGGCCGATTACCTTTTTGAGCGATACCCAAACCAAAAGGAGGGCTTTCTTACTAAAATGCGGGCTAAAATAGTAAGCCGCTCAAGTTTAAATCAACTTGCCATAAGCATGGGGCTTGACTCTTTGGTGAAAATAAGCAATGGTACCATTACTACTCACAAGAATATTTTTGGTAATGCCTTGGAGGCATTAATTGGCGCCATATTTCTTGATAAAGGCTACCAGTTTACAAATATGGTTGTGGTGAATAATATTTTGGATAGGTTTATTAACCTAGACGACTTGCAGGCGCTTGATACTGATTACAAAAGTAAGTTGATAGAGTTTGCTCAAAAACACAAACTCCCTGTTAGTTTCGATACACACGAGGATGCTTCCGGTGAATCTAATCCTCCCCGGTTCTTATCGAATCTTATCTTTGATGGAAAGGAGATGTCCGTTGGATATGGATTTTCTAAAAAAGAAGCAGAACAGCAGGCCAGTATGATTGCTTTGGAGAAGATAGAGGATAATATTTCTGAATATATTAAGTAAAAGGCGCAAATTAATTGATATTGCGCCTTTTTGTTTTATTGCTATTTCCCAAACTGAATACCTACGCATAGGTACATTATTGGAGGAAAAGTTATATCGATAACTCCGTCGCCACCAACTGGCTGACTAAAAAATCCAAATTCACCAACAATGCCAAGGTTGTCTTTCATTTGTTTGGATACCTCTATCTGGAACCCAACATTTAGTCCATTGCTTGGGTCTTCCATTAAGTCATTTTTAATGTGGTTGTAACCTATGGCAACACCGGGGACTACCTGAACTCCTTCGGCTACAGTAAAGCGAGGTTTTATTGTCATCCCAACTGAGAAGAAGTTGTTGTTTTCATCCATTTCTTCTATTTTCATTGGAGTGTAGCAGAAATAGAGTCCCATTGATAGTTTTGGAACAAGTATTCCGTCTATATCGCCTTTTATGAATGGCGAAGTTTTAAGTTCAGGCTCAAATCCACCAATGTTTGGCTGTCCTGGACCTGGGAATTGTAATCCACCTTTAAAACTTAATGCAAACGATGATGGAGGTTCCTGTGAGTACAATGCTACAGTAAGCATCATTAGAACAAGTGTGAATAAACTTTTTTTCATGGCTTGGATAGTTTTAGTTTTTTAAAGGCTTATTTTGTAATATATTCATTATCAAATTAAAATTAAGGTAAAAAGTGGTGTTAGTCAATTATTTGTAAGTTTTTTTGACAGATGAAATAATTTTCATTTATTATTTTGGGTATCTTGCTACCGTTAATCTTTATGAGTAGGATTTTGGCAACCAAAAAAAATAATGAAGTACTAAATCTTGAGAACCATTGTAATTTTAAGTTAATTGCAATTTCGGCACAGCTCAATATCAATAAGTTGGTTTGGGAGTTGAATAGTGCTTTGGACTTCAAACTGATTCGTAATGCTGATTTGGAAAAAGTTACTGGGTTTCCTACTTTTTCCTTCAGAAATGCAAAATTGGCTATTGTTGTATCTCTTATTCAGAATAAGTATGAGGGTAAAATGCTTGTGAAACAATTGAGCAATGTTGATTTTGTTTTAGAGTTTACTGGAGAACTTTTACCCAATGACTTTAAAGCGCACATGCAAGCTGTGAAGAAAATCCCTAATGTTATAGCAGCAATTGAGATTGTGCCCTCTTCAATTAAACGGAACGAACCTTTTTGTCCTGAATAAATTAACCCCAATAGTTTCTGTTTATCCCTTGCTACTAAAATGTTACGCACTTAAGGTTTCTCCTTAAATTTAGCTTTTCACCTTTTTCTGTCACATTATTTTAACAGTCTGTTAAACTGTGTTAACCCTTTAGGAGTCCATAGCATAAAGATTATCTTTGTTGATATGAGTAGGAAACTTCTTTGGGTACTAACGGTTATTATTTCATTGGCCTCTCTTGGGTTGGTTTTGGTGCAATCTAAGTGGGTTCGAATTGCTGTACAAACAAAGGAGGAGCAATTTGCTCAAACAGCAAGCCTTGCTATGCAAAACATAGTTGAGGAGATTGAAAAACAGGAAACGGTGGTTCAGGTCATTGATGAGATTAAACCCTACTACTCTGTCAATACTAAAGGTGATGCGCGCCTTTCATATCATCAAGGAATACTTAATAAAACAAAAAGCGGAATTCGTACCAAGCAAATTAGCCAACAGGTTCTTACCGTTAGTAATCTCGATACGATAAAACTCCCGACGCTTACCCGTAACTTATTCGACAGTACTTTAAATGCTCTTAATTCTGGCTCAAGTCTTTCAATAAATAGCGTAGGTAGTAGTAAAAATAGCGCAGGTTCCATAAATTTAGACCTAGGCTTAGATGGAAAGGTTTTGAATAAAACCGTTTTTGTTGAGAATATTGTTGATAAACTTATTAGGGTTGAACTGCCTATTCAGGAGCGAATTTCAGAAGAACTACTCGATTCAATTATCCATAGAGAGTTAACCCGAAAAGGCATTGAGGCAAGGTTTGAGTATAAGGTTACTAACGAGAAGGATAGTGCAATCTATAAGAGTGTAAAATTTAAACCAAATCACAAAGGCCTTGTTTTAAAAGACAAACTTTTCCCTAACGATTTTTTTGCTCGGCGATATTTTTTAACCATTTACTTCCCAAACCAAAAAACATACGTTATAAGTTCGTTAGGATTAATGACCTTCTCTACCTTTTTACTCACATTGCTTATAATACTTAGCTTCTCCGTTACGTTGTACATAATATTCAGGCAAAAAAGAGTCTCGGAGATTAAGAACGATTTTGTGAGCAACATGACCCACGAACTAAAAACGCCTATATCAACCATATCATTAGCAGCACAAATGCTAAATGATAAAAGCATTCCAATTGAACGAAAGAATTTAACCTATTTGGGGGGTGTTATTGCCGACGAAAGTAAGCGGCTTGGACTTCAGGTTGAAAAAGTGCTTCAAATGGCAATATTCGAGAAAACGAAGTTGAAATTGAAGTTGAAGGATATTGATATACACGAGGTAGTTAAAAAGGTTTCGGCAAATTTTGCACTACAACTCCATTCGCAAAACGGAATTCTTATAA
>JAEXVC010000186.1 GCA_023406715.1 Bacteroidota bacterium
GCTTAACATCAACGCATCGTCAATTAAATCCTGAACAGCCTCAATGGCCTCATCGGCACGGTAACCACGAATATCGATATCGGATTTAAAGTTTAGCCTACGCTTATAAGTATCGAAACCAGCACCAGTGCTTGGCTGGTCGATAGTTTTGTTCGCTTTGCGGAACTCGTTGGTCGATATTTTCTCCAGCCTATCCAGCTGCACAACCGTAATCATATTGCCAAACGCCACCGACGCTGATTGATTTGAAAGCGATACAACCTCGCCCATAAGGCTTTGCCCTGCAATCCTAACCTTATCGCCAACACCAATTACCTTCAAATCCTCCTTCTCTGGGACAGATTCTACAGTTTTTGGGTCATTCTTTTGCTGCTCTTTTCGTTCCTGACGGCGTTTTATTTGCTCAATCTTGCGGTCAATGGACTCATCGTGAACATTAATCTCCTCAACCTCTTTCTTGAACTTATCCAACTCCTCGCGAACCTGCTTGGTTTGCTCCTTGGCAGCATTGGCTTCCTTTATTGCACGAATAGTATTCTCAATTTGCTTGTTGGCATCGGCAAGTATTGCTTGCGCCTCCTTTTTGGCATTTGCCAAAATCTCCTTGCGTTGTTCCTTAAGCGCAGCTAATTCCTTTTCGAGTTTATCCTGATACTCCTCTGTCTTCTTATTGGCTATCCTAATATTATCGCGTTTCTTTTCCCAGTAACGCTTATCGCGTGAAATCTCCCTTAAATGTTTCTCAAAGGTGATATAATCCTCTCCCACCTTGCTGCCAGCATCGTTCAAGACCGTATCGGGCAAACCAATTTTACGGGCAATTTCAAAGGCAAAGCTGCTTCCGGGCTTTCCAATTTCCAACTTGAACAAAGGCTCAATCTTAGCATTATCGAAAAGCATTGCACCATTGATAATGCCATCGGTATTTGCGGCAAAGTGTTTTAGGTTTGAATAGTGAGTTGTGATAACTCCAAAAGCCCCAACATTACACAGTTGCTGTAGAATTGCCTCCGCAATTGCACCTCCAGCCATAGGCTCGGTTCCAGCACCAAACTCATCAATTAGCACCAAAGTATCTTTTTGGGCATTCCTGAGGAAATGTTTCATATTGAGAAGATGAGAACTATAGGTACTCAAATCGTTCTCTATAGACTGCTCATCGCCAATATCGATAAAGATTCCACGATAAATCCCCATCTCGGAGTTCTCCAATGCACAGGGCAAAAACCCGCACTGGAGCATATACTGTAGCAATCCAAAAGTTTTTAAACAAACAGATTTTCCTCCAGCATTTGGACCTGAGATTAGAAGAATTCGGTTCTGCTGATTAACCTCAATATCGAGAGGAACAATCTCCTTGCCCTCACGTTTTAAACTTTTCAGCAAAATTGGATGCTTTGCTTGACGCAGGTATGTTCCTGTTGAATTCTTCAAGATTGGTTTAGCCCCGTGATACTCCACCGCAAACAAAGCCTTAGCCCTTACGAAATCGATAGTTCCAAGAAAATCATATGCCGACAATAATTCAGGTAGATATGGACGAATATTATCGGCAAAATCAACCAGAATTCTTATTATCTCACGTCGCTCGTCGTACTCCAGCTCACGAATCTCGTTATTCAACTCAACAACCTCAACAGGTTCAATAAAGAAAGTCTTTCCGGTTGCCGATTCATCGTGAACAATTCCCTTAAGCTTACGCTTATTGGCTGCCGAAACAGGGATTACTACTCTACCCTCACGAATTGATGGAGTTACATCCTGCTCCACAACCCCTTGCTCTCGGGCGTTACGCAGAATACTTTGAACCAACTTTGAAACAGAGCCCTGCTTGGCCGCTATCGCTGAACGAATCTTAGCCAACTCTGGCGATGCGTTAT
Organism: Bacteroidota bacterium; assembly: GCA_023406715.1. GTDB lineage: Bacteria > Bacteroidota > Bacteroidia > Bacteroidales > Tenuifilaceae > SB25. Next base: position 1,881 of record JAEXVC010000186.1, read on the forward strand.
CCTTAATCTTCCCAAATTTATCGAGAATGGAATCGATACGCTCAACTACGTAGGGATAATAAGCAACTGTTTTTGCTAATTCAGCAATATTTGGATACTTCTCAGAAACTTTCTTTAGAAATGCAAGAATGGACTTGATGGTTTCGAGGGAGCGCTTTAGGTTTTGCAGCTCAACCTCATCGAGCCAAGTGCCAACCTTGGATATTTTATTGAGCGAAGGCGTTAAATCGTAGTAGTTTTCAATTGGAAATGAGTTTTCCATCAGGCAAATGGATTTCATCTCATCAACCTGATTAATCATCCTTTCAATAGATTCGAAATCGGAAAGAAACTCAGCGGCAATAACCTTTGCCGCTCCAAGCGGACACAGACATTTGGCCACTACTAATTCTCGAACCTTATCAAATCCGACCTTTTGCTCAAAGGTGTTTGGGTAAATATTGGTCATTACTAAACGAAATGATTACTTGAACCTTAAATAAGCGTCAAAGTTATTGTAATAATTTTAAATACAATTTATCTTAATTATGTTTGCTTAAAATACACACCATAACTTTTCGACATTGGAATTAAGACTGAAGTCAGATAGAAAATGAATAATTCAAATTCAAACAACATAAAAGTATGCATAGTTGACGACCATGAACTTATTAGACTAGGAATGAGATGCTTATTAGAGGAAATCAAAAATGTCAAACTTATTTTTGAAGCATCTAATGGACTTGAACTAATTGAAAAAATCGAGACAAATTTGCCAGATGTTATTTTTATGGACATTAATATGCCTGTTTTGAATGGAATTGAAACTACAACAATTATTAAGAAAAAATATCCCCATATCAAGATCATTGTCCTAACTGCATATAAAGACCCCATTAGCTTTAAAAAAATGATCCAACTTGGCATACAAGGCTTTATTAATAAATCGGCAAGCATCAATGAAATAAGAACTGCATTAAGTCATATTAATAATGGACTAAAGTACATATCAAATGACTTATTTGATTTAATCTCAGAATCTATAGTAAAAAAAGAATGCATTACCTCTATTTTCAGTAAAAGGGAGATTGAAATTCTAGATCTGATATACACTGGATGTGACACCAAAGAAATAGCAAAAAAATTATTTTTAAGCCAAAGAACCATTGAAAAACATAAATATAATATGATGATTAAAACGGAAACAAGCAATACCGTTCAACTAATTGTGTATTCTATCAAAAATGGAATAATTAAAACAGAAAAGTCAATCGATTTAATCTAAGTAATTCTACTCATAAGTCTAAGTATTTTTCAGACCTAATCATTCAGTAAAAAAACTATTCTTTGAATAACCAAAGAACTCTACTTTGCGAAAAACAAAGGTAGTAGCACTAGCCGTATCAATACAACACAGATAAGAATCAAATAGACAAAATATTACAAAAACCAACAATATTATTATAAACCAACCTTAAACCCAGCTATTATGAAATGGAATGATTTTAAAGTTTCAACTAAACTTTACATTGGATTTTTTTTAATAATTACATTATCCGCAATTATTGGATTTATCAGTTACAATGCAATTAAAAGGATCCAAGACAGAACATCAAAAGTCGAAGAAATTAGCAAAACCCTAACAGATTTGAATAAAGTAAGACTTTCATTAAGAACTTATATTGATTTCCATAGAGAAACAGACTATGAAATGGGAATTGATTTGCTCAACAAAATGATTGAAAATACAACCAAACTAAAAGAAAGGTTTATTTATGCTGAAAACAAGGAGTATGCAAAAGTAGTCATTGAAAATCTAAACAACTATAAATCAGGCTCAGAAAACATTCGCTCATCTATTAACCAAAAAGAAGCAGCTCTTCTAGAAATAGAAAACACTGCAAAAGACATAGAAACAATAATCTCAAATAGATACAACAATCAAAGTAACGAAGGTTTCCAAAACCTCATCTTAAGCAGATTATTTATAAATCAATTCATTAGAAAAAATGAACAATCTTATATCAATCGTTTCAATGAAGCCTTCTCCAAGGCAGAAATTGTTATAAACAGTAAATACCCAGGAATTTTCAATAAATTATTAATCGATTACAAAACATCTCTAACCAAACTTATTAGTGCAACAGATGCTTCATTAGAAAATGAAAGGAAATTAATTAACTATGGTGAAAATGCAACATTAAATATAAACAAAGCTATTGCTAGTCTGAAGAAACAACAAGAATCTATAATCTCTTTGTCTGTTTTTTTAGTAATTTTCTTTGTTGCCATCTCTATTGTGGTTGGAACACTAATATCAATGTTCATTGCCAAATCAATAAGCAACTCCATTTCTATTACATGTGAAATTCTAGAAAAAATATCAATGGGAGACTTAAGAGTTTCTATTAGCGATCAAGTAAAAAATAAGAAGGATGAATTTGGATTTTTGGCAAGGGTTGTTGATAAGATGATTTCCGAATTAAAAAAAGTAGCAACAAATATTTCAAATGGAATTGTATATATAGCCGCAGCATCAGAGCAGTTGAGTTCAACTTCTCAAGAATTATCACAGGGTGCATCAGAGCAAGCCTCATCGACAGAGGAGATTTCAAGTTCCATGGAAGAAATGGCATCAAACATTGAACAAAACTCGGAAAATGCCCAAAATGCAGAAAAAATAGCACAAAAAACAGATGATGGAATGAACCAAGTTGCAGCATCTGCATCCAAAAGTCTTGACTCTGTGAAAGAGATTACACAAAAAATCTCTATTATCAGCGAAATAGCTTTCCAAACAAACATTTTAGCATTAAATGCAGCTGTTGAAGCCGCAAGAGCAGGAGAGCATGGGCGAGGGTTTGCTGTTGTAGCGGCAGAAGTTCGAAAACTTGCAGAAAGAAGTAGAATTGCAGCAACTGAAATAGAGACACTATCTAAAACGAGCTTAAATGTTACAGAAGAGTCTAGCTATCTTATGACCAACTTAACCCCAGAAATCCAAAAAACTACTCAACTTGCGAGAGAAATTGCGGCTTCTAGTTTAGAGCAAATGAATGGAGCAGGACAAATTAACAGCGCCATTCAGCAACTAAACCAAGTGGTACAAGCCAATGCTGCAGCTAGCGAAGAAATGGCAACTAGTTCCGAAGAATTGGCAAGTCAGGCAGAGCAGCTAAAACTAACTATCAATTTTTTCAAATTAGAAGAACAGCTTTTAGAAAATCTTAAACCTAACGATTCAAGGCAAAAAAACAACAAGCAAGCGAAATTTAAGGAGACTTATTTGTCAAAGAAAACATCTAGTGGAATTGCATTCAATATGGATAGCCACCATAAAGATGATGATTTTACAAAGTTTTAGATTGTTCAGGGTTAACATCCTTTATATATCCAGGGTGTTAACCCTTCAAATCATGAAATATTTATCCCCTTTTTACTCATTCTACACATTATGCACTCCAAAAAACTATACAAACAAATTGTCATCTCAGAGTTATCCTACAATATATGTATCTTTCATATGATTGAATCAAACTTTAAAAACGAAGAACTCTACATATTAGGCATTGCACAATTTATAGAATATGCTGAATATTATAAACCCAAATATGTTGTCTTAGATAAGACAAATCTTAACTACCAACCTCCTAAGGTCTTAATAAATTATATCAATAAATTTGGAATTGATAAACTCTTTCAAATTGGAGTAAAAAAAATATTTCAAATAGGTAATGCCTCAATTTACGATGATAAAAATAATTATTCAGAAAACATTCATGTTCAAAGTTTCGAAAACATTGATGATTGCTTAATTTACATATGGAATAATCATATAAAGTTACAACGTTAGCCTCTATACCTAAAAGCAGCCTTGCGGAGCCTATCCATAATTGCAAGTCCTACGCCATGCTCCTCTACTGGTTCTGCAACAATATATTCCACATCGGACTCCTCCATTTTGTGAATTGCCGCAAAAAGATTCACAGCATACTCGCGTAAATCGTTATTGGTTGATAAAGAGAAAACCAATTTATAGCCCTCAGTATCGGTTGTGTTAAATGATAACAAACCAGCCTTATCCCTTGACATCTTACTCAAATGAGTATCACCTAGAAAATATAAAGGTTTATTAGGACTATAGTGCGATTTAAGCATCCCAGGAGCGACAATACTATCGGATGTATCCCTGCTGCTGTGAAATGGAACAACTTTCTCCAAATCCTCGCGAGTAATAACACCATGACGAAGAATCTCGAAACCTTTATCGTTCAGCGCGATAATTGTTGACTCAATACCCACCTGGGTTTTGCCACCATCGAGAATATAATCTACGTTTGGCAACTGTTTCTTCACGTGTTGAGCAGTTGTTGGGCTCACTCTGCCAAACTTATTGGCACTTGGCGCCGCAATTGGACAACCCGCCTTGCGGATTAACTCCAACGCAATTGGGTTATTGGGCATCCTTATACCAACGGTATCTAGTCCTGATGTAACGATATCGGGAACAATATCGCTTTTGGGTAAAACAATAGTTAAAGGGCCTGGCCAGAATTTCTCGGCCAAACGTAACACTCTATCATCTTTATTAACTGTTAACTTATCCAAATCGGCAACCGAAGCGATATGCACAATAAGCGGATCGAACGATGGACGCTCCTTTAACTCAAATATCTTTGCAACAGCCAATGGATTTAGCGCATTGGCGCCTAAACCATAAACCGTTTCCGTTGGAAATGCAACCAATCTCCCTTCACGAATATAACCAGCGGCAATATTGATATCGCTATTATTTATCATCAAATCTTAATTATAAATCGACTACAAAACTACACAAAAAAAGGTAGTCAGTAAACTACCTTTTCATATAGAGTCCATATTAAATAGTAATCTATGTTTTAATTAAAACACAACTCTTGTTATCGGACAATGAAACTTTCTTGAAAAAATCAGAAATCTCAGGATATTTCTCTTTAGAATAAATACCCCCTTTTACAACTAACTTTCGAATATAGAGAAGATTACCATCATCAATTTTCTCTAAACGCGATTCATACTCTCCAACTTCTGCCTTAAATTGATTTTTTGGAAATTCAAATTCTAATCTATAACCCGATGGAATTGCAATATTAATACTATCAACAGATGTATAACCACCTTCAAAATCCAAATCATTTTTTCTTTCGGGCTTATTAAACCTAAATTGATGTTTATTCAAAACATTTGGTTTGAACATCAATCTATTTCCTGCAATACTGGCATACTGTAACACATCAGCGTCATATTTTAAAACCCCTTTTACTTTCTTATAGACACTTTCATTGGTGAAATTAAAATTCTTCAATTTTACACCATTAAGAGGGATACCAGAATAAATACTTTTTTCCTGTTCCTGCTTCGACTGGTATTCAAAACCTCTCATGTAATCAAACATTTCATTAAAACTGGCCGTTTCAACAATTAGATTCAAATCACCAGACTCAAATATTTTTGATTTAATTACTGTTTTAACAACATTTGTTGTTTCATTATATGACGGAGTTTTTAACAATTTACCTCCATCCTCAGTAACTGCCAATGCATAACGATTTGAGTTTGAACCACCAATATACCCAAATGGGATTTTATTATTTGTACACTCAAGCCAAACAGTATCTGATTTTAAAGGAACAACTAATATTACATGGTTCGTTTGGTCGAGACTGGCAAAATTTTCGAACTTAATGGAAACATTATCCCCACTGCCAATTTCAGTATAGTATGATTTGATACCAACAGATTTTAATAATGCCCTTGTGTAGTTTGATAATGCTTTACAATCGCCATAGGAATATTTATCAACAAGGTTAGCTTGAATAGGCTGAAAACCTCCTATTCCTTTACTAATATTAACGTAACGCACTTTACGTTGAACATAATTATAAACCTTCTTAACCTTATCAATATCAGAATCTACACTATCAGTAATTGACTTCATCAGATTAACTGTTTCTATTGGTAATTCATCTCGACCATCAATAAGTTTGCAAACAAGGTTTCCATATTTACCCCAGTCGCTAAAATCGGCCTGATATCCATAAAACAAAGATGATGAAGTAGAAAAATAAACCTTTGGAACAAGATATTTAACATGAACACTATACGGCTCAGCCTCGAAAGGTTTAAGATTCTCAACCACCCACTCATATTTACCATCAACTAATGATTTATTGCAGTTGATATTTTGCTCCTTAAACAAAACACTTGAACCAAAGTTAGAAAGAGTCAATTTTGCAGACTGAACAGATTGTCTGAAATAGTCAATTGGCGACCAACTTGAAGGAATACAGTTCCCTGACGACTCAACTTCATAGCGATATTCAACGGTGTAGGGATACTTACTCACAATAGGAGAAGCCGTTTTCACCCTTGAATCGCTAAATAATGTGAAAGACTCAAATGCAGAATAATCTTTTATATCGTCCTTTTTTAGTTCTTTCACCTTTAGTCCATCATTGTTATATAAATTGCCCTCTATTCGCTTAATCTTGTCATTACTATCATAGAATACAGAGAGGCTTGCCATATCCGCACCATTCTGATTTAATACCGTAATAGCATAATGCTCCTTTCTTAGTATTTTATTCTCAGATACGAGTATATATTCAGTATTCATAAAACGAATTACCGCATCAGAATTCTTTCTCAAAGAATCGGGAATTAAACTCACGGATAAATTTTCCTGCGCCAATATTACACTTGCAATCAAGATAAAAAATGACGATAAAATATATTTCATACTACTTCTGCTTTAGTACAATTTTCTCGTTCTGTTTTTCGATCATCACTCTATAAAACTCTTTCAAGTCGTTGTATTCTGTCGGTAAGAATTGAAGTCTATTATTGACAAATATTGAAGTTATAATAATCTTATTACCAACTATGTTTAAATTATAAGTAAATTTTGTTTGCTTATCAGGCATTGAAATATTTATTGACTGAGGTAAAGTTTCAACTGAATAATTCTCAGGAATTTCAATTTGAACTGAATAAAACTGATTTGATGGGTAATTGTATTCAACAGGGTAATCTCTTTTAACCATTTTAAAAGGAGACTTTTTCTGGGTTTCAAATAACAGAGGTGTTACGAACATTAAATTCCCAGTTGATTCTACACTATTAGACAATGAAAACTCATATTTATAAATCAATGGTTTTTCCAATGAATCTATTCCAGAAAATTGATACGAGTTTATTTGAAATCCAGGAATATTTTTTTGAAATTCTTCAACAAAATCCTCAACTGAAGAATGTTTCTTAACAGCCTTCCTGCTTAAGTAAGCCGCATAACCATCCATACGTTCAGTTAAACTTGCTTGAATGTTAAAATCTTTATCAATTGAATACGCCATGGTTGTTTGATTCTTATATGAATTGCTTTTCATTAAATCCACCCATTCAACCGGACCTTTTTTAACTATTAGCCCTTTATCGTTCAAACACCTAATTGGGAGCAAATTAATTCTACTAAATGGTTCTGTAGCATCCATAAAATAATCCTTTCCGTCCAATCGGACCATTGCTATTACATAGTTAAAATCAGAAACCGTTGGGTGTGTTAAATTAATAAAACCATTTGCCTGAGTGCTCAATACAACAGGATAAGTTTCAAATCCAAATTTCTCTAACAAACCAACTAGACAAAGATTAATATCAGCAGAACTTCCGATTCCTTCATTATACGATTTTTTTAATGACTCATTAACATAAATACCATTGGACTCATTCCATTTAATTTTATTTTTAATCTGGTCAAATGCAAGTTGCATTAAATTAAACTTTGACATAGAGTCTAACGAAATAGACTTCACATAAGTATCAAAAAAATCATTTCTCTTCAGTTTAACTCCAAACTCTTCTTCATCTAATAATTCTTTCACCACATTTTCCCAAGTAGTGGAAAATGATTTAACAATACTATTAGGAAATTTTGTAGATGCTAATTCAAATTCAACTTCGGAATTGTAATTGGATGCAGATCTCAGATATTCATCGTCCTCAAAAGATGGGATATTGATCCCAATAAAAACATCAACATTATCGAAATACTCAATAGTGGAAGTATAAGTAGTATAATTGCTTTGGGAACTTCCCCCTTGATAATCCTTTTTTTCTTTGTAAGTTAAAACTATCTTATTTCTTTCAGTTTTGGACTCTACCTTTATTGGAAAATATCCTTTAACATTCTTGTGATAACTATAATATTCAGGAATTCTTGTAACGTAATTACTATATAGAACAGGAATACTTCTCTGAAAACGCCAACTCTTTAAATTATAAAAAAAATGAGATTTAACAGAATATTTAACATCAATAATAGAGCCTACCTTAACATTTGGGATTGGAACTTTCGCAATTTTTAAAAACTTACTATTCGTTTCATAAACAATATTTCTCTTTTCAAACTTAGTCTTTAAGGCTTTACCATTTTCAAAATTCACAGATATAGCATCAATATCTAACAATTTCTCTTCCTCAGAGCCAGACACGTATAATGGAATCTCAATATTTGCAAGATCGTAAGCAGTCTCGCTCAAAATTTTAATTCTAAAATGACGCTCAAACTCAATAACAAATCCTCCATTTGAAGTTTGATCATCTGATCTGGAAATGGTTTGAGGATAAGTAAATACCAACTGACCACAATCAAAAATATAATAAGCATGCGCATTTGAATCAATTGGACAAACTTTAGCATTTAACTCTTCATCTGAAATCTTACCGAACTTTGATGGAGTATCTTGAGCATTTACTAGATTAGTAAGCAAAATCATACTAAGAAGTATGACAAAAATATTTTTCATATCAATTAGTTTTGGAATTTATAAAATGATGGAATTCTTATCAAAGATAGAAACAATAATATTTTGTGCAAAAATAAATTAAAAAAAAGAGGTTAGCAAAGCCAACCTCTTAAAATGATTTTAAATACTACAACTAGTAATTTGTAGCCTTTTCCTCAAAATAAGACTCAGGGTGATGACAAACTGGACAGTTCTTAAGCGCTTTTTTGCCTTTATGAACATAGCCACACTTGCGGCATACCCATTCGGTATCTTCTTCACGTTCGAAAACTTTTCCGGCCTCAACCTTTTCTAGAAGTTTCCTGTAACGCTCCTCGTGCTCCTTCTCAACCTTTGCAATTAACTTGAACGCTGTGGCAACTTTTGGGAAGCCTTCCTTCTCTGCAATCGCAGCAAATTGAGGATACAAATCGGCCCACTCCTCGTGCTCACCATTGGCTGCAGCAGCCAAGTTCTCAGCTGTTGTGCCAATCATTCCTGCTGGGTACGACGCGGTAATCTCAACCATTCCACCTTCTAGGAATTTGAAGAACTGCTTTGCGTGTTGCTCCTCCTGACCTGCAGTAATCATAAAAAGTTCTGCAATTTGCTCGTAACCCTCCTCCTTTGCAACCTTCGCAAAAAAGGTATAACGGTTCTTTGCCTGCGATTCGCCTGCGAAAGCTTTTAGCAAATTCTTTTCGGTTTCAGTTCCTTTAATGCTCTTTTCCATTGTATTATGTTTTAGTTTCAACTATTCATAAGTCTACTCCCAAAAATATGTTAAAAAAATAACAGAACAAAGAACATTGAACAAGAAAAGGAACTTTAACACTACTTCTTCTGAACAGCACGTTTAATCTCACAGCTAGCGCAACCTGTACAACTAGTCTCTTTTTTCCTAAGGTTCTTCATAACTGTATAAACTGTGGACAACAATGCTGCAAGAACTAAAATTAATGCGATAGTATTCTGATTCATTTTGATTTTGATTTTTATTGAATAAAATATCTTCCAATTTGATAAGTTAAGAATGCAACAACCCATGCAATTGCAGTGGTGTAAACCATGCTGAACAAAGCCCACTTCCAGTTAGCCTCCTTTTTAATTGCTGCAATCACGGCAACACAGGGGAAATAAATTAGTACGAATAGCATAAATCCAAATGCAACTAGTTGATTGAATACTTTTTGCCCTTTGAGTTCACCACTAGAATGTTCCTGCTGCTGCAAACTTGAAATTAGCGAACCCGATGTTTCGTCAGCCGCCAAATCAGCGTGATAAATAATACCCATTGTGCTAACCACTATTTCCTTTGCGGCAAGACCTGTTATGATACTTGCACCAATTTTCCAGTCGAAACCCAGCGGCTGAATTGCGGGTTCAATGAATCTGCCCATCCTACCTATGTAAGATTGCTCCTGATGTTCTGATGCTTTTATCAACTCAATTTCTGAAATCTGAACCTTTTTTACAGAGTCACTTAACTCAACATTATTTGAAATTGAAGCAATCTGTGAATCAAAATCGGCTGAGTACTCAACATTGCGTGGATAATAACTTAATCCCCAAATAAGAATTGATGCCAGAAGAATTACTGTTCCCATTTTTCGCAAGTACTGCGAACCTTTAAACCACATATGAATTATAGTGTTCCTTAGCGTTGGAATACGGTAAGGTGGTAATTCCATTACAAAAGGAACATCTTGCTTTGCAAACAATGTTGTTTTAAGCAAAAGCGCCACTAGAATAGCCAGTAAAATTCCAATAAAATAGACAGAGAAAAGCACCAAACCCCGATTTGTTGGAAAGAATGCAGATATCAGCAAAACATAAACGGGGAGCCTTGCACTACACGACATAAATGGAGTTATCAGCATTGTTATTATTCTATCCTTTCTATTCTCCAGAGTACGTGTAGCCATAACAGCAGGCACATTGCAACCAAAACCCATTAGTAATGGAATAAACGATTTACCATGTAGCCCAATTTTATGCATCAACTTATCCATTATGAAGGAGATTCGAGCCATGTAGCCAGTATCCTCCATCAAGGAGATAAAGAAGAAAAGAATAAGAATATTAGGAAGAAACACAACTACACCACCAACTCCACCAATAATTCCATCTACAACTAAATCGCGCAAAGCGCCATCGGACATGGCATTTCCTATAATATCGCCTAAATACCCAACGCCTGCATCAATCCAATCCATTGGATAACTTCCAATGGTGAATGTGGCCTGAAACATCAACCACATAAAAGCAATGAAAATTGGGAAACCCCATAATTTGTGTGTTAGAACATTGTCGATTATTTTGCTTCGATGATGCTTCTTCTCCCTACTCTCCTTCAATGTTTCGGCCAATGCTCCTGCAATAAACCCATATTTTGCATCGGTTACAACGGTTTCCGATTTATCGCCATACTCCTTTTCCAACAGTTGAATCTCCCTGTTTGCAGCAAGCATAACTGTATCAAAGTTTGAACAACTACGGAGCAAATCTTGAGTTGTTCTATCATTCTCGAGCAATTTTATTGAGATAAATCGCAATGAAAACCGGTCGGCAATCTCCTTGTTGGACTTAAGCAATTCCTTAATTCTCGATATAGAACCTTCGATAGACGCGCCATAATTGATGTGGATGTGGCGCACAATAGGGTCTCTATCCTCGTAAACATCAATGGTTTTGGCAATCAACTCCGAAACGCCACGCCCTTTTATTGCAACCGTGGGAATTATTGGAATACCAAGCATTATAGCAAGGTCGAAATACTTAAACTGAATTCCTTTTTGATCCAACTCATCGAACATATTTAAAGCAATTATCACCTTAATATTCATATCGATAAGTTGGGTTGTTAGGAATAGGTTCCGCTCCAAATTGGATGCATCAACCACGTTGATAACGACATCCGGCATACTATCTGCAATGTGCTTACGTACAAAAAGTTCCTCGGGAGTATAGTCGGTTATTGAGTAGGTTCCGGGCAAATCGACAATGTTTATTTTATAACCATCGTGCTTAACCGTTGCCTCTTTTGCCTCAATGGTTACGCCTCCATAGTTACCAACCTTCTCGTGCAAACCCGACATATAGTTGAAAATCGAGGTTTTTCCACTATTCGGATTCCCAACCAATGCAACATTGATAGTTTTACTTTTTTCGCGAACCGATACTTTTAGTTTATCCTCAATCAGCGTTCCCTCAAACACGCTGGAATTATCGGATTGCAAATCGTTCTCCGAAACAACCTCTATTAACGACGCCTCGCTTCTACGAAGCGAAACATTGTAGCCCATAATCTCATACTCAATAGGGTCGAGCAAAGGAGCATTCCTAATCACCTTAACCGATTTCCCCTTCACAAATCCCATTTCGGTTATCCTTTTCCGAAACGCCCCTTGGCCAAACACTTTTGTTATTATGCCAATTTGCCCATTTGATAATTCCGATAAACGCATTTTCCGTGTTTTATTTAAAATGATAATCCCAACCTAAGCGTACCTGCAAAGCAGTTGCTAATTCCACTATTCTTTCCCGATGGATTTATGATATACTGCAAATCGGGCTGTATGAAAATATTCTTGGTTATTTGCCTTTGGTAGGTCAACTCAAGCGATGTTTCACCGCCAACATTCTCGTTGTAATTTGCGTGTGCAACAGCAAATCCTAGAATATCGGAATCGGACTTAGTCATAAAACCTTTCAGGTTTACGCCAAAACTGAAGAATACCCTGTTAAGACTTAACGCAGAAGGACTATAGCCAAATTGGCTAAATACATCAATACTTGTTTCGCCACGTTGAAATACTCGTTGGTCGGCATACATGTAAATGCCATACTTTGAATGGTCCAAAGAATCTGGAAAGTTAGAGTTAAATTGTTTCTCTATAAGATGATTATGCGAATACAAACCAAGTTTATAAACCCCAGGCAGATTCTTAACCTCCACATTACGCTGCAACTCCGTAACAGCAAGTATGCCATCGCCCGAGGCGAACTGCCATTTTAAGTTGTATGGATTATAATCGAAGTCCGAGGGGCTACCATCATAAATGGCATTTAACCAAGCTGTTTTATCGTTGATACTCCACTTGGATGTAATACCCAACGATGTTAATGGAAAAATTGGTGCTGGCACATTTGCCGAGATAACGGGCAAAATTCCAAAGGAACTATTCAGAAATAGACCACCATTCTCCGAAACTGCAAACTCAACATTCAAATCCTGCAAACCTAATGTAAACTCAACATTACCAACAACCTGCTTATACCATAATTCCTGGATGTAGGTGTGATTTCCCGCCTCAATGTTCGATGCTACCTGCATATCGCCAAGCATCTCAGCCGATGGAGTTGCACCATGTGTATTTACCGCGTTAACAAAGAACTGTGAGCCGCTCCACAATCCTGCTTTTTCAGTATCGAAGAGCATACGCAGGTTGGCCATACCAAGAAACGCTGAACCGCGCTTAATTCCACCGTGAACATTATTTACATTATCACCCAGATACGATGCTTCGAACTGAAATCCCTTGTCGAACCTTGTTGAATCAGTCTGGGTCTGGGAGTAGAGAAAACCATTAAAGCAGAAAACAAGAACAAACGTTGAAATAGTAAATATCCTTTTCATTGTACCATAAGTTTAAAATTTACGATACAAAAGTAGGGTGAGAGGTTTGAGTGGGAAATACCTAAAAATGGTGATTTTTTATTTAGAGAAGCAAACCGAAAAATCAATCCAATACACTGAATATCTATATATTAAATCTTTAACACTAATTTTATTCCAACTAAGATTGGATATAAAAAAACTGATGAACAATAATCTGTCCACCAGCTTCAATATTCAATAAAAAACCGTTTACTTTTTAACCTTAATACTACATCCTACTGCCTTGGTTTCCTTAACCTCGGGCGATTTTCCGGCAAGTAGCGCATCAATAGCATTTTCTACATACTTTTCCTTTACAGCAGTTGCATCCTTATAGTTATCGTCAATGGCGCCAATGTACTCAACAACCATATCCTTACCCTTTTTGCTTAGCACAAAAACGTGAGGTGTGCGCGCTGCGCCAAATACAGGATAAACCTTTTGACCCTCGTCGAATAGGTATGCAAACGGAAAACTCTTTTCTTTTGCACGCTCAATCATTTTATCGTAGGAATCCTCTGGAACGGCAGCAGGGTCGTTGGAGTTAATGGCAATCACTGGAAAACCTTTGGACTCATACTTCTTGTGCAACTCAATCATTCTGTCCTCGTAAGCCTTAACGTAAGGACAATGATTGCAGGAGAATATCACCACAAAGCCTTTGGCATTCTTGTAATCGGCCAACGATACCATTTTGCCATCAACATTCTTAAGTTTAAAGTCAGCAACTTTATCGCCAATTTTATAGCCTTGGGCGAGGACTGTTACAGATGCTATAAGCATTGTAAAAATAAACATCAACATCTTCTTCATATTCAAATTGATTTATTGGTTAGAAACTTTATTAATTGCACTTATTAGGTCGTTATAATCAACAGGGCCTTCAATAAAAACACGGCTATTCCCTTTGTAAACAAGGGTTGCAGGTAATGCTCCGCTCCAGGTTGAGTCAACCTTTCCAATCCACTCGTTCTGAGCTGGGTCGTCGAGCAAAACAACATTTAAATCGGTTTTTCTATTCTTGATGAAGGGATACAAACTTTTATCGAGTTGATTTGGAAAATCAAGGCTTACCATTAGCACATTCAACTTCTCAGACTTATACTCCTTCTGCAATTGTTCAAAATTGGGAAACTCCTTAACGCAGGGTGCACACCAAGTAGCCCAGAAGTTTACAACGTAAATAGAATCGGTTGATTTATTTAGATAAGGCTCCAGTAATGAATAGTCAAACACATCAACTTTTACCTCATTAGGCTTTTGGTTGCACGATAGTAGTAATGGCAACATAATTATTATTAAAATATTTTTTTTCATTTTTAAAGTTTTTACATAAACAAAACACAATTCGCCCACCTTTGTTCAAGTTCAAAAGCAATTATTGCAACAACACGTTCATCCAAAATAAAATTAAACAGAGGAAACAGAGTATTTTATAGCTAAAAAACGATACAATTTTGTGTAAATCAATCCTAAAACATAATTTTGGAATAAATTTGATAAAAGAAATATCCAATATTCTTATGGCAAAAAACCGATTAGGTTTACTCTTAGTAGTTGTTTTACTTCAACTTTCGGCTTGTAGTTTTATTCCAAAACCACCTGTTGCAGAAACTCTACCCCACCAAATGGTTATGTTTGGCGATACCCGAATTGACCCCTACTATTGGCTTAATATGCGCGATACCCAAAAAGTTTTGGACTACCTTATTGCAGAGAACAGCTATACCGAGGCAATGATGGAATCTACCATACCCCTTCAGGAATCTTTGTTTAACGAAATGAAATCCAGACAAAAAGAAGAGGATGTAACTGTTCCAGTGTTTTTAAATGGTTACTACTACTATATCCGATACGAGGAGGGTAAAGAGTACCCTATTAACTGCAGGAAAAAAGGCACACTTAGTGCCCCTGAGGAGATAATCCTTGACGAAAACGAGGTGGCTGCAGGCCATAAGTTCTGTCAAGTGGCAAGTTTGGATATATCGCCCAACAACAAAATCCTTGCTTATGGAGTGGATACAATTGGGAGGAGGAAATTCACAATCCATTTCAAAAATCTAGAAACGGGGAAATTAATAAACTCAAAAATTGATAATACCACTGGAGCAATTGCTTGGGCAAACGATAACGAAACAGTTTTCTACTCGCAAAAGAACTCCGCATTACGACCCTACAAAATATTCAGGCACTGCTTAAAATCGGTTAACTGTTCAGATGATAAATTGATTTACCACGAAACCGATGAGACTTTCGACACACACGTATTTACCACAAAGTCGAGAGAGTATATAATGATAATGACATCGAGTAGCTCTTCGTCGGAGTACCGATTCTTGAACGCTAACAACCCTTCGGGGAACTTTAAACTGATACAGCCTCGGCAAAAAGGTATTGAGTATAGTGCCGACCACTTCGGCAATAACTTTTACATACGAACCAATTGGAATGCTGAGAACTTCCGAATTATGGAAGCACCAATATCAAACCCCAGTATGGAAAACTGGAAGGAGTTAATTCCGCACAAAAGCGATGTTCTTATAATGAACATGGATGTTTTCAGAGAATTCTTGGTTATCACCGAACGAAAAGATGCCCTTATAAAGGTTAGAGTGAAGAAGTGGACCGATAGAAGTGAGCATTATATAGATTTTGGTGAAGAGGTTTACACCGCATTACCATCGGGAAACCCAGAATTCGATACGCCACTGTTTATGTACTATTACACCTCGCTTACTACTCCTGGCTCAACCTACGAGTACAATATGCAAACCCAAACAAAACGTTTGCTAAAGCAAAACGAGGTGCTTGGAGGCTACAACCCTGCCGATTACGAAACTAAAAGGCTTTGGGCTACGGCAACCGATGGTGTTAAAATACCAATATCGATTGTTCACAAAAAGGGAATTGAACTGAATGGCGAAAACCCTTTGCTCATATACGCCTATGGAGCCTATGGATACTCCGAAAATCCAATTTTCGACTCAAACCTTTTAAGTTTACTAGACCGTGGCTTTATTTATGCCATTGCACACGTAAGGGGTGGAGAGGAAATGGGCCGTAAATGGTACGAAGACGGCAAAATGCTTAATAAAATGAACACCTTTACCGACTTTATTAGCTGTACCGAGTATTTAATTGAGCAAAAATACACCTCGCCCGATAAAATTATTGCACAAGGAGGCAGCGCTGGTGGTTTGCTTGTAGCGGCAGTTGCAAATATGCACCCCGAACTGTATAAAGGAATTGTTGCCGAAGTACCCTTTGTTGATGTTGTTACCAGTATGCTCGATTCCAGTTTACCACTAACCACTGGCGAGTACGAAGAGTGGGGCAATCCAAACGATTCAACATATTACTTCTACATTAAATCTTACTCGCCTTACGACCAAGTAAAGCCCCAAGAATACCCTAACATCCTAGTAACCGCAGGTTACCACGATTCTCAGGTTCAATACTTTGAACCCACAAAGTGGGTTGCAAAATTGCGAGCAACAAAAACCGATGACAATCTCCTTCTATTCAAGGTTGATATGGACTCAGGCCACGGCGGAGCATCGGGGCGATTTAAGTCGCTGAAGGATATAGCATTTACCTATGCGTTTATGATGAAGATTGCGGGTATTGAGGAATAATAAAAAGTTGAATGGCATCCAATAGTTCAAAGATTTATTTTTTTTAAATTTGAATTTAAAATCCTGATAATGAACGAAAAAGAATTAATAAAAAAAATTGTTGAATACTTTGAAGAGAAAATATTCTTACAACACATAAATTCTTCATTAACAAATCATTCTAAACTAAAATCGTACAATATTAATCCAATAGTTGTTAAGTATTTATCTAAAGTTCTTGATGATAAATATAGTCCAGAAGGAGTTGCTAAAGCCCTTTATTATCCAAGAGTTTTAGGAACATCAATAAATACATCTTTTGGCACAAGAATTCAAGATATGTTTGTGGAACTAGGCATAGCGCAAGGTTCTCTGATAAAAGGAATGGATATTGAATTTATTGACCAGATAGATAAACGGAAAAAGTGGTGTCAGTTGAAGGCTGGACCCAATACAATAAATTCAGAAGATGTTAAACCGCTTATCAAAAAGTTTACTGATACTATAAATTTGGCACGAACCAATAAAGCCATGTCGGGTGTGAATAATACCGATTTTATAGTTGGCGTACTTTATGGCGAACCATCGGAATTGAGCATGCACTATAAAATGATTGACAAAACTCATCCTGTTCTTGTTGGCTGTGATTTTTGGCACAGAATTACAGGTTTCCCA
Organism: Bacteroidota bacterium; assembly: GCA_023406715.1. Taxonomy (GTDB): domain Bacteria; phylum Bacteroidota; class Bacteroidia; order Bacteroidales; family Tenuifilaceae; genus SB25. The sequence continues at coordinate 19,631 of JAEXVC010000186.1, forward strand.
AATTTTTATAACGAACTAGTTTCAGCATTACATGAATGTATATCGAACCTCGATACAAAAGATTTCTTCCAAAAAGGATGTGATGAACTGGCAAATGAAATAAGGACTTCGCCCCTATTTCATTTTTAAGTCTTCGTAATAACTATTTAAAAACTTAACAATAGAATAGCCAACTTCTTTTCCCAAATTCACAGGAACAGCATTTCCTATTTGTTTATATTGCTGGGCTAATGAACCGGCAAACTTCCAATCATCTGGAAATGTCTGAATCCTAGCATACTCCCTAACAGTAAAAGGACGAGTTTCCTCTGGATGACACCGCTCGGTTTGCTTCTGAGCAGGACTACAAGTTAATGTTAAACAGGGTTCATCCCAACCTATTCTGCGAGCCATCCCCGTTTTGCCTCCACCTAAATAAAAACTTTTACCCATAAACTTTTTCTGAACATCAAGAGGCAAGTCGCGCCAGTAGCCTTTTTGTGGAACTAAGTCTAAAACGTCCCTTTTACTTTTTGGATATTTAACACCTTCTGAATCTGGAACATCACAATCATACAACTCTCCTTTTTTTAATGCATCTGAAAGATTATAGATTTTTTTGTACGGCTTTGGGTACTCATATTTAATATTTATATCCTTTCTTACACCAACAATAATCAAACGCTCTCGTTTCTGAGGAACCTTAAAGTTTATTGCTTTCAGAACCTGATATGGAACTACATTATATCCAATTTCATCTAAAATGGAAATCATACCTTGTAAGGTTTTTCCATTTTCGTGACTTAATAAACCTCTCACATTTTCGCCAATGCAAATTGGAGGATTTACCTCTCTTACAACCCTCGCAAACTCATAAAACAAGGTTCCTCTAGCATCGTTTAAACCTAATTTTTTCCCAGCATAGCTAAATGCCTGACAGGGAAAGCCACCTGTTACAACGTCTATTTTATTATGATACTCAGAAAAATCAAATGATTTAACATCCCCTTCGTAAACTTTCCAATTTGGACGATTTTTCCGAAGTGTTTCACATGCCCATTTATCTATTTCATTTAAAGCGACACACTTTAATCCTGCCTGCTCAAGGCCAACAGCCAAACCGCCTGCTCCTGCAAATAACACTAGTACAGTATAATTATTATTCTGTTCAACGTAATTACAATCAGATTCATTTATTTTGAAGTCAACGAAATCAATAAAAAGCGACTCTACTTGTTCTCTTTTATAGACTCTGTAATTACTAATTGGTTCGCGGACAGCAGACAGTTTACCTTCTCTATCCCACCTTCGTAAAGTCTCTTTACTCTTACCTAAAAGTTCTGATGCCTCTGCTAGTGTCAAATATTCACTCATAACCAAATTATACAACATTACACAATGGTTACAAATATAAAAAGAAAAAAGAATTATTCGTGCTAAAAAAATAAAAAAATGGAGCATTACTGCTCCACATCCTTCAGCGTTAACTGAATCCTTTTCCTAGGAATATCAACCTCAAGCACCTTTACCTTTACGTGCTGGTGGAGTTTTACAACCTCCAGCGGATCGGAAACAAAGCGGTTAGCTAACTGCGAGATATGTACCAATCCATCTTGCTTCACACCAACATCAACAAAAACGCCAAAGTTGGTAATATTAGTCACTATACCGGGCAGCACCATTCCAGGAATTAAGTCGTCCATTTTATAAATGCCCTCGGCAAACTCAAAAACCTTAATGGCTTTACGAGGGTCGCGACCCGGCTTAGATAACTCCTGCATAATATCATTCAGGGTTGGAAGACCAATTTTATCGGTTACGTATTTCTCCAACTTTATTTTGGAACGTAACTGTTCATCGCCCATTAGGTCAGAAACCTTACAGCCCAAATCCTTAGCCATTTGCTCCACAATATGGTAACTCTCTGGGTGAACGGCACTATTATCGAGCGGATTCTTAGCATCAGTAATGCGTAGGAAACCTGCACACTGCTCAAATGCCTTATCGCCTAAACGGGCAACTTTTTTTAGTTCGGCTCTACTGTTGAATGGCCCATTCTGCTTGCGGTAGTCCACAATATTCTTGGCCAGTTGTGGCCCTAAACCCGAGACATAGGTTAGCAGGTGCTTACTGGCTGTATTTAGGCTAACGCCAACGTGGTTAACCGCGCTCTCCACCACCAAATCCAAGCCGTTTTTCAGTTTGGTTTGGTCAACATCGTGCTGGTACTGTCCTACCCCTATGGATTTTGGGTCAATCTTAACCAACTCTGCCAAGGGGTCCATCAACCTGCGTCCAATGGAAACTGCACCACGCACGGTAACATCGTACTCGGGAAACTCCTCACGCGCAACCGTTGAAGCGGAATAAACCGAAGCACCATCCTCACTCACTACAAAAACCTTAATATCGCGGTTAAAGCGAATATGCTTTACAAGAGCTTCCGTTTCACGGCTTGCTGTTCCGTTTCCAATGGCAATTGCATCTATCTTAAATGTATCGACAAGGTTAGAGATTTTAGACATCGCCTTACCCTGCTCGCTCTGCGGTGGATGTGGATAGATGGTCTCATTATGGACAAGGTTTCCCTGTGGGTCAAGGCAAACTAGCTTGCAACCTGTACGGTAACCAGGGTCGAGAGCCAAAACACTCTTCTGTCCAAGTGGAGCGGAAAGCAAAAGTTGACGAAGGTTCTCGGCAAAAACACGAATTGCCTCCTCGTCGGCTTTTTCCTTTAGTTCGCCAGTAAATTCATTCTCTATGGAAGGCTCAATCAATCGTTTATAGGAATCGGCTATGGCTAACTGCATTTGTGCTGCATTATCGCCACTTAACTTCACGTAATTCCTTTCAAATTCCTCAATTACAGGTTCTACGGCCGGAACAATGGATACACGGAGGAATCCTTCCTCCTGTCCACGGCGCATGGCCAAAAACCTGTGCGATGCACATTTGCGAACCTCCTCCTCAAAGCTAAAGTAATCGGAGTACTTCACCCCTTCGGTTTCCTTGCCCTTTACTACTTTGGATTTAATTATTGCACTACGCTTAAAGTGACGGCGGGCAATATTACGAGCCTTCTCATCCTCGCTAATCCACTCAGCCACAATATCGCGTGCACCTTGTAAGGCATCATCCACATCGGTCACTTGGTCGTTAATAAAAGCCTCGGCTTTCCCAAGAATATTACGTTCAAACTGCTTCATTATTAATAGAGCAAGTGGCTCTAGCCCTTTCTCCTTAGCAATTGTGGCTTTGGTTCTACGCTTTGGTTTATAGGGCAAGTAGATATCCTCAAGCACAACAGAATCGTAGCAGTTAATAATCCTAACCTTTAACTCATCGGTAAGTTTACCCTGCTCTTCAATTGTAGAGATTATAGTCTCCTTACGTTTATCTATCTCAACATATTTGGCTGATAAATCGCGAATGGATGTTACCTGTACCTCATCTAAATTACCAGTCATCTCCTTACGATAACGGCTGATGAATGGAATTGTAGCCCCTTCGTCCAAAAGTTTTATAGTGTTTGATACTTGGCGTCCAGCCAAATTCAACTCCTTAGAAATCAACTCAACGTGCTTTGCTGTATTAATCAAGTCCATAGTAAAAGTATTATCACACAAAAAAACAAAAATAAAATGGGATGACAATGGAAGCTGACACTGATGGTTGAAAGTTGATTGAAGAGGTGGAAGAAGAATACCTAAATTAGTATTTTGGAATTTAACCCAAATACTACAAACTAAACACAACCACCACACTTAACATCCTTTAACCTCAACTTCGAAAAAAAAATTACAACAAAATTTGTTAATCAATTCAATTCTGTATCTTCGCAGGATGTTTTTAAATCGATAATCAATTTAACTCTAATAAAACTATGAAATTTTCAAGTGTATTTGTGGCCGTTTCACTAGTGGCTGTATTGGCATCGTGCCAAAAATCTAACCAAAGTGTTGGAAAAGTAGTTCTAAAAAACGAAACTGATAGCCTTAGCTATGCATTAGGTATCAATATTGCACAAAGTTTCAAGAATGGTAAGTTAGACGAAATTAACTATAAAGCTCTTGCACGTGCTGTTCAAGATTACTACAAGAACGATTCATCGAACATCAAAATGAACGATGAGGCTGCAATGAAGTATATTCAAGAATTTTTAGGTAGAAGAGAACAAAAAATTGCAGACAAAAACCTTGAGGAAGGCAACAAATTCCTAGAAGAGAACAAAACAAAAGAAGGTGTTATTGTTGATTCAACAGGCTTACAGTATAAAGTTATTACTGAGGGTACAGGTGCTCAACCAACCGCAGAGGATGTTGTAAAAGTACACTACACTGGAACTTTTATTGATGGTACCAAGTTTGACTCATCCTATGACAATGGACAACCTGCTACATTTCAGTTAAACAGAGTGATTAAGGGTTGGACTATTGGTGTTCAAAAAATGAAAGTTGGTGCTAAATATATGTTCTATATCCCTGCTGATTTAGGATACGGCACACAAGTTCGTCCTGGTGGCCCAATTGGCCCTAACCAAGCATTAGTTTTCGAAGTTGAACTTCTTGAGATTGTTAAAGAAACTGCTAAAAAGAAATAATTATTAATAAACTCGCAGCTTACCAGCCGGGTGTGTATGCATCCGGCTGTTTTTCTGAATAAATAAGATAATGTTATGGCACTAGATTTTACAGGAAAACTAATTCAGAAATTGGGTCAGCAAACCGGACAGGGCAAAAATGGAGCTTGGGTTAAACAGGAATTTATAGTCGAGACCCAGGAACAGTATCCAAAGAAAGTTTGCGTATCGGCATGGGGCGATAAGGTTAAGGAGATGGATTCCGTTGCAATTGGCGAATTTGTGAAACTATCAGTAAATATTGAATCGCGTGAATTCAATAGCCGTTGGTACACCGATGTAAGGATTTGGCGTGTGGAGCGCATGAGAGGTGCAGAGAGCAACGTTCCTGATTTACCGCCTTTCAACGAGGATTTCCAAATGCCACCTGCCAATGACTTTAACCCAGATAACGATTTACCATTTTAATCGTAGTATTCTCCAAAAAAACTTTCAGAAAATTTAACCGTTAACTCTATAATTATGCAACTACCAGTAGAGAAAATTGAAGAGCAAATTGTAGAAAAGTATAACTTTCTCGAAAATCTAGAAGTTTGGTTGTTAAATCAGGGTGTAAATGAAGCTTTCGCCCAATTCTTTAAAGTAACGATTTCCATAGGCGTTATTGTAATTTTAGCAATAATTGCTGATTTTGTTGCAAAAAGGATATTCCTAGCCTCAATGGCAAGAATAGCCAAACGTACAGAAACTGAATGGGATGACATTCTTGTTGAGAAAAAGTTTTTCCACCGCTTAGCCCATTTTGCACCGGCTATTGTTTTTTACCTTACAATAGGTGTAGCGCTTTACGATTATTCGCCCAAAGTAACAGTATTCCTTCAAGCATTAACCAAAATTTACATGGTTATTGCGGCACTTTTGGTTGTTAACTCTTTTTTGGATACAGTAAACGAAATATACCAAGGGTTACCTTACGCTAGGAGTCGCCCAATCAAAGGATATTTGCAGGTTATAAAAATCATCCTTTACACATTTGGAGCAATAGTAATTATTGGAATAATCATCAATAAAAATCCCAGTTCAATTCTTGTAGGACTTGGTGCTTCTACGGCAATATTAATGTTGGTTTTCAAAGATACTATAACAGGATTGGTAGCATCAATACAACTTTCGGCTAACGATATGCTTAAAATTGGCGACTGGATTGAGATGCCATCGCGCAACCTTGATGGAACAGTAAAGGACATTAGCCTAACAACAGTTAAGGTTCAAAACTTCGACAACACAATCACTACAATTCCACCATTTGCACTAATCAACGAGAGTTTTAAGAACTGGCGAGGCATGGAAGAATCGGATGGACGTAGAATTAAACGTTCCATTTATATTGATATCAAAACGGTACAGTTCTGTACGCCACAAATGCTCGAGAAGTTTTCGAAAATTGAAAGCATAAAGGATTACGTTGAAGAGGTCAAAAATAGCCTCACCAACAATCAATCCGACCCAATTGCCTTACTAAACTCAGGCACACAAACCAACCTAAATGTATTCCGCCAATGGGTAGAATCATATTTAAAGTCTCACAAAATGCTAAATAAGGAATTAACAATCCTTGTAAGGCTACTTCAGCCTGTCGAGTACGGAATTCCTATGGAGATTTACTGCTTTGCCAATGATAAAGGGTTGATTACATACGAAAAGGTTCAATCTGAGATTTTAGACCACGTTATGGCTGCTTTACCAATATTCGAGTTAAAAACATTCCAACGAATGTCGAGCGACGATATTAGGGCAATTGCAAAAGGAAACTAAGCGATTAAAATAGGAGATACTCAAAATTCCAGTCAACGACTGGAATTTTTTTTTGCTTCGAATCAATAAACTTGATATAATTTCCAAGTTTGAATCAATGCTTTTTATATTGATATTCAGAACTTATTTTTGTTAGTTTTCAAACTATAATTACTCAATTCTTCGTAAATTAGAACAACAGAACATACCAATATGGATAATCACGAATCATTTATGGATGAGGCCATTAACCTTGCAATTAAAGGTGTTTTGGCTAACGAGGGTGGCCCCTTTGGTGCAATAGTGGTAAAAGATGGAAGAATTGTTGGACGTGGAAACAACCACGTTACATCAACAAACGACCCCACAGCACACGCCGAAGTTATGGCAATTAGGGATGCCTGCAAAAATTTGAATACATTCCAGCTTAATGGCTGCGTACTTTACACTTCGTGCGAGCCATGCCCCATGTGCTTTGGGGCTATATACTGGGCAAGGTTTGATGCCGTATATTTTTCGGGGAACAAGCATATGGCATCGTATCATGGTTTCGACGATGGTTTTATTTACGAGGAAATCAACCTCAGCTTCGACCGTCGCCGAATTCCGTTTAATCAACTTAATCCAGAAAAAGGTGTACTACCTTTCCGCGAATGGGATAAAAAGGAAAGTAGAATAGACTACTAATTTGTTGTCAATAACATTTTAACGGTCATTCTGAACTCGGTTCAGAATCTAATTATGAGACCCTGAACCAAGTTCAGGGTGACATCACATACAATACCATAGAAACACTTTCTTAAACTCAAATCCATGAAGACCTCTAGTAAATCTAAAAATGTAGCATTGGTACTCTCGAGTGGGGGTGCTAGAGGGCTTGCGCATATTGGCGTTATTGATGAATTGCAAGCAAGAGGCTATAACATTACTTCTATTGCAGGCTCCTCCATGGGTGCATTAGTTGGCGGGTTACTTGCCGCAGGCAAAATAGATGAATTCCGGAACTGGGTTATAACGCTGAACAAGAAAGATGTCCTCTCACTCATAGACTTTACGATTACCACAAAGGGTTTTGTTAAGGGCGATAAGGTTTTTGAGCGTATGCGTAAGTTAAACCTTATCCCCGATATTAACATCGAGGATTTACCAATACCCTACGCGGCTGTCGCTGTTGATATTTTAAACAACAAAGAATGCGTTTTTCAATCGGGTAGTCTATTGAAAGCCATACGCTCTTCAATTTCAATCCCAAGCGTTTTCACCCCTGTTAGTTTTGATAACGGTTTACTTGTAGATGGTGGCGTTCTGAATCCTCTGCCTTTAAACCTTGTAAAAAGAAAACCTAGCGACTTGCTAGTGGCTGTAGATTTGAATGCGCTTAACATTTACGAAAAACCAACACTACCCAAGAAAAAAGCTTCAACCGAAAATCATAACGAACGGTTTGCTGCGCTGATTAAAAAGTGGGACGAACTTTTTGGACACAATAACCCCAAATCAACAAAGGAGAAGAAAGTAACCCCAAAAAGTATTGGTTACTTTGATGTTTTAATGCGTTCGGTACTTCTAATGCAATCGAAACTCACTGCATACTCAACAGAAATAACACCTCCCGATGTACTAATTCCAATATCGAAGGATTCATCCACAGTATTTGAGTTCTACAAAGCCGAAGAACTTATTGCTTACGGCAAAGAGATGTGCGCTAAAGCCCTTGAAGAAAAAGGGCTATAAACCGCGTTGACGTAATGTTTCGTAAAGGACAATCCCCGCAGATACAGAAACATTGAGCGATTCAATCTTCCCCATTAGTGGGATTTTCACCAATTCGTCGGAGAGTTTCTTAACATCGTAACTGATACCCTTATCCTCGGCTCCCATAACTATTGCAATTGAGCCAGTAAGGTTCGCTTCGTAGATGTTTTTTTCGGCTTTTTCGGTTGCCGAAAAAACCTTCACACCATTCTCCTTAAGCAAAGGAATAGTCATTTTTAAACTACCAACACGGCAAATAGGAATGTGGTGCAAAGCTCCTGCTGATGTTTTAACTGCATCGCTACCAATATTAGCAGAGCCCTTGGCTGGTACAATTATCAAATTAACACCTGCACACTCGGCTGTTCTTACAATAGCGCCAAAATTACGAACATCAGTAACACCATCCAGAATTAGAATGAATGGGGTTTTGCCTTCGGCAATAATCTGAGGAAGAATCTCCTCCAAATTTTTCAACTCAATTGGCAATGTGTAGGCCACAACTCCTTGATGATTCTTATCCTTGAACTTATTAAAAACTTCGGCAGGCACATACTGTACTGGAATGTTACTGTATTTTAAGACTGTTTGCAATTCCGAGGCCAAACGACCCGTTAGTCCTTGCTTCACTAAAACCTTATTGAGCTTAACATTCGAGTTAATTGCCTCTAAAACAGAGTGCAAACCATATATAATGTTTTCTGATTCCATATCTTATTCGTTGTTTATTTTTAATGAGCTCGCAAAAGACGCTCGGTTGTTGATAGTTGTTCGTGTTAAAAAAATAAATAATTATATTACAATGAGTTGACTTCAATAATTGACCTATTAACTAATTATCTAATTGACTAATTTACGTTTTTCCTGTAACTCCTCATACTCAAACGATAACTTCTCCCACTCCCCCATCATCTCTGACAATTGCTTTTTTGCAGACTCATAGCTGTTGAAAAAGGCTTTATCGTTCAGGTTAATTCCGCTCTGCTCAGGGTTGGCCAATTTGTTATCCATATCGGCAATATCATTTTCGAACTGCGATATCTTCTTTTCCACCTCAGCAATTCGACTTTCAACCTTTCGAATCTGTTTATCAATCTCCTTGCGTTCCTCCCAAAGGATTTTTTGGTCCGACGCAGTTTTGGTTTCCACATTTTTTGATGCCTCAATCTGTTTACGCTCCAATTCTTTTAAACTCTCCAGTTTTCGCCTACGCAGAAAATCGTAAATACCTCCAATATGCTCGCGCACCTTTCCATCGGAGAATTCGTAGATTTTATCCACCAAACCATCCAAAAACTCACGGTCGTGAGAAACCACAATTAACGTTCCGTCGAAATTCAGCAATGCATTCTTTAGTACGTCCTTGGAGCGCATATCCAAGTGGTTGGTGGGCTCATCGAGTACGAGTAGATTATAAGGTTGAAGCATAAGCTTGGCTAAAGCCAAACGGTTGCGTTCACCACCAGAGAGTACCTTAACTTTTTTGTCCACATCTTCGCCACGGAAAAGGAATGCTCCAAGGATATCGCGCATCTTGGTACGCACATCACCCACTGCAACCTTATCTATAGTATCGAGAACAGTTATGGAGTTATCCAACAGCTCATCCTGATTCTGGGCAAAATAGCCAATAGAAACATTATGACCTATTTTTGCCACACCATTATAGTCGAGTTCCCCAATTAGAATGCGACTCATAGTGGTCTTTCCTTCGCCATTCCTTCCAACAAAAGCAACTTTTTGTCCACGCTCAATGCTAAAACTAACATCTTTGAAAATAAGATGATTTCCAAAACTCTTGGCCACATCCTTGGCCTCGCAAACCACATCGCCCGAACGAGGTGCTGCAGGGAAACGGATGTTTAGAGTTGATAAATCCTCCTCATCAACCTCAATGATATCCATTCTATCGAGCATTTTTATGCGCGACTGAACCTGTACGGACTTAGTTGCTTTGTAACGGAATCGCTCAATGAAATCCTGCGTATCCTCAATCACCTTTTGCTGATTCCGGTATGCAGCCATTTGCTGCTCGCGACGCTCCTTGCGAAGTTGAACATACTTTGAGTACGGAACCTTGTAATCATAGGCACTTCCTAGCGATAATTCAACGGTACGTTGAGTAACATTATCGAGAAATGCTCTATCGTGCGATATTAAAAGCAGGGAACCCTGATAGGTTTTCAAATAATCCTCTAACCACTGAATAGATTCTATATCTAGATGATTAGTGGGCTCATCAAGAAGCAGTATTTCTGGTTTACGAAGAAGAATTTTTGCCAACTCAATTCTCATTCGCCAACCTCCACTGAACTCGGTAGTTGGACGAGTAAAATCTGTACGTTTAAACCCAAGCCCCAAAAGCGTTTGCTCGGCCTGAGCATCAGCAGTTGCACCATCGAGTAATGAATATCGGTCGTTAAACTCTGTAAGTTGATTAATTAAGCGTAGGTATTCGTCGGAATGATAATCGGTTCGGGTAGCAATTTCGTGTCCCAACCTATCAATTTGGTTCTTTATATTGATAGTTTCGGAAAAAGCAAGCAAAGTCTCGTCCAACACGCTACGACCCGATGCTAGAGCCATCTGCTGAGGTAAGTAACCTAACCTAATATCCTTGGGCATGGAAATAGCACCAGAAGTAGGCTGAGCCTCCCCTGCAATTAACTTTAGCAAAGTGGTTTTACCTGCACCATTCTTCCCAACAAGACCAACGCGTTCGCTTTCGCTCACCTGGAAACTAATCTCCTTGAACAAATCGAATCCGCCAAAACTAACCGTAACCTGATTAATAGATATCATTCAAACTCAAAAAAAATTCAGGCAAAGGTAGTAAAATCATTTAGTTAAAGGAAATTAGTTATTGACCGAACCAATATCACTTGACAAATAATTTCTTTAAAAAATCTTAAACAAAATTATATGTAAGAAAAATTTATTAACTTAAATTTTTATTTGCCTTAGACTTAAATTTTGCTAAGGAAACAATATCTTTAAAAAGTGTTCAACCTTAACGAACCCGAAGTTGAAAAGATTGAAACAATTGTTTTACAACTTTCTATCGTCCGGAATTAGGGGAAGCCTAATTTATGAGGATGTTAGAAAGGCTACGCTCATCAATCTTTTTGCCCTTTGCGGGATGGTTTATCTCTTGTTCTACAGTTATAGGATGTGGATTCTGGGTGACCCAAAATTATCGCTTATATACATCTACTGCATTGCTGTAATTATAATAATGCAAATTTACCTCCGAATAAGGAGACGAATTCTTTTTGTAAGCCATATACTTGTAATTGGATTATTGTGCTTAGAGTTGTTTTTCCTTTTCCGCAATGGCTCTACTGACCTCAAGTTGCCAAGTTATTATGTTTCTCCGGGCATTTACTGGTATTACATTTTTCCTCCATTCTCACTATTCATGCTTGGACGAAGAGTAGGTTCATATTACAACATCGCCTTAATTGGGTTCACAATATTTTTCTTTAGTACTGACTATTTTGATGGACATCTTTACGACAAAGAGTTTAAAATTCGTTTGTTATCCGTATTTAGCGCCATCTTTTTTTTCTCATTCTTTTTTGAGTCAATTCGAAGCATAACTTTCAGTGCATTTGAGCAAACTTACAGCAAAAAAACTCAATACCTGAAATTAATTTCAACGAAAAACAAAGCTTTAAAAAGAACCAACCGCGAAGTATCCAACCTTTCCGAGGAACTCAGAACCCAGAATGAGTACCTTAAGGTTTTAAATAAAGAACTGGTTGACCAAAATGAGAAAATTGCCCTGCAAAATAAACTAATGGAAGTTCAGGGAAGAGAAATTACGGCCCAGCGAGATATGCTTATTCAGCAACGTCAGAGCATTGACGACAGTATACTCTACGCTAGCTATATACAAAAAGCGCTCCTTCCAACAGATGACATGCTTAAGGAGAACTTCTCCGACTTTTTTATACTTTATAGACCTAGAAATATTATTGGGGGCGATTTTTACTTCTACAAGAAAATTGATGATAGCATTATTATAGCAGCCGCAGACTGCACTGGACATGGAGTACCAGGAGCACTCTTAAGCATGCTCGGAATTGCCTCGCTATCGGAAATTGTTTATAGGCTTGGTATTACCAATACGAGCGTTATTCTTGCTGAAATGTGCCGCGAAATGCGTTCAATTATAAAACGAAACAATAAGTACGATGCAAAGGATGGTATTGATATAGCGCTCTGTAAAATTAATCTTAACAGCAACGAACTTGAATTTTCGGGAGCATACAACCCTGTATATATAATTAGAAACAAGGAATTAATCCAACTTAAAGCGGATAAAATCCCTGTTGGCACATCAATATTTGAAAGAGAACCAAAATTTACAAATCAGGATTTAAAACTCCAGAAAGACGATTGCATTTATCTTTTCTCCGATGGATTTCCTGACCAATTGAACCC
>JAEXVC010000217.1 GCA_023406715.1 Bacteroidota bacterium
ACCTAACCGATTCTGAATCCGGAAAGCCCTGTAATTTCTACGGTTATCAATGGTGGATGATAAATTTTGAAGGACATCGTGTAATTTAAGCTCGTGGTTTGCTCGGACAATATATCTTTGTGATTCCCGATTTGAATACCGTGATTGTTCGCCTAGGACATATCCGTAATAGCAAAAAGATTGACGGACACCCCGAGGATGTTCATGAGTACTTAAAATATGGGATAGATATTGTTAATACTCAACCAAACTAAACCCAATGAGCGATAATTTACTTTTAAACTTGGAGCGACTTAGAGTTAAGCTACTTGCCTTTCCTGCTGCCGAAATGTCAGTTTTCGATAAGGCCAAGAAAAAATACATGGGACTTTTTAACCCCGAACAGGTTGAATTTGTAAACGACAAGCCCGACGTGTTGATGTTCCTTACTGGAGGTTCTGAGAAAATTGCCATAGAGTCGGTTCAAGAATATAGGTTTTACCTGATACTCGCCTCAAAGGATGGAAACTCTTGGGCATCGGCCACAGAGGTTAAGGCGTGGATGAACCAGCACAATATATCATCGGTACTGGTAAATGCCGATAGCCCCAATGCAGCAAGCATAGTGGAGAGCTTTTACAGCGCCGTAAACGGAATTAAACGCTTGCACGGACAACGCCTGGGTGTTGTGGGCAATACCTCGGACTGGTTAGTATCGTCTACCGTTAGCCCATTTTTGCTCCAAAGCCGAATGGGAATTGAGCAGGTAGATATTAGCTGGAACGATATTGTTTTTGACGAGGTAAAACAGGTTGCCCCCGATTTTACATCGCTTTTCGGAAATGCCGATAACAAAGCCGAACTCCTAGAGAGCGGAAAGGTTTATGAGGGGCTGGCATCGCTTGTGCCTTTTTACAGACTAAATGCATTGTCAGTGGAATGCTTCCCAATGGTAAACCAAACTGGACATACTGCCTGCTTGGCTTTATCGAAACTCAACTACGATAAAATACCCTCGGCCTGCGAGGCCGATAACTGCAGTGCGGCAGGTTTAATGTTTGCCAGCGAGGTTTGTGGTACCATTCCGTGGATGGCTAACACCGTTTTTGTGGAGGGCAGCAAAGCGCTGTTTGCACACTGTACTGCACCTGCCAACCTTTTAAGCAGTTTTAAGGTAGATACACACTACGAAACCAACAAAGGACAAGCTTTGGCTGGCGAGGTAAAGGCCGATGAGGTAACCATTTTCCGTTTAGATAACAGCTTGAGCAAAGTGTTTATAACCGTTGCAAGGGTTACTGCGCGCCCAAAGCTAAAAACGGCATGCCGAACACAGCTGGAAGTTGAAATTACTGATACTGCAAGCAGGTATTTTACAAATACTCCCTTTGGGAACCATCATTTGCTTATTCCGGGTAATAAAGTTGAGGTGCTAAAACTTGCAGCCCAAATTTTAAGAATGGATGTAGTTGAATAATTATAAAGGGGAAAAAATATGTTATACCCCTTCCTTTAAAAGAAGGGGTTATTTATATTCAAACAAAGTTTTTATTCTCCCATATCATAATGAAAATTTGACAGTTTTACCCATTTCGTAGACCAAAGAAGTGTTAATATGTTTAAACATACGTTAAATCGTTGATTAGTTTTCAGATATTCCAAAGGCAAACAAATTTGTTTATAACATTTAAAATCAAGAATATAGCTTGTTAGTAACGTTTGTTATAATTTTTGGGTATTCTTAGTAGTTAAGAAAAAAATATTGGCATAAGTGTTGTTTTTCGAAAAATGTATTAATTTTACTTTGATTATTAACCCAATTAAATTTTAAAACTATGATTAAAAAAATTACATTATTTGCGGTTGCAGCTCTTTTTGCTGTAAGTGCTAGTGCACAGATTAAAGTTAATGTAGGAGGTGGCTTACTATTCCCTATGGGTGATTTTGGTGATGTTGCTAAGACAGGATTTGGTGCCAATGTAGGTGGCAAGTATATGTTAAATGAGAAAATGGCTGTGGGGCTTAATATTGGCTATTTTATGATGGGTGAAGAACTTGATGGTGTTAAAATCTCTATCATTCCAGTATCTGGTTCTTTCTCTTATTATTTTGGTGAAGGTGCTATTAAACCATACGCTAGTGCAGAACTTGGTTATTATACTGCAAAAACCAAGATTGATGCTCTTGATGTGGACGATTCTGAAAGTGATTTCGGTTTTGCTCCAGTTTTAGGAGTTGAGTATGCTTTAAGCGATAAACTAACTCTAGATGCGAATGCTAAATATCACTATATTAATACTGAAGATGAGGCAACAAAAGCTTTTGGTATTAATGTAGGTTTGGTTTTCGCTTTCTAAGCAAACAATTATAAAAAACCGCCCCAAAATACTTGGGGCGGTTTTTTATTGTCAAAAAATAAAGAAACAGATGATAAAGAAATTTGGATTTATAGCAGTTGCTGTTCTAATTGCATTTAGTGCAAGCGCACAACTTGAAAAAGGGAAAATTCTTGTGGGAGGTAGAACAAATATGTCGTTTACCTCGGTTAATGAAAACCATGCTTATGATGGTTCAAGTGTTGGCGAAATAAAAACCCAAATGTTCGAATTCTCTCCCGAGATTGGCTACTTTGTTATGGATGGTTTTGCCATTGGAGCAAACATATCCTACAGAAGTGTTAAGGGAAAGATAGGCGATGGCGATTGGTCAGATCCTTCTAGGTATACAGGAGTTTCGGCTTTTGGGAAATACTATTTGGACTATGGCCAATTTAAGCCTTTTGGAATGGCTAAATTAGGTTTTATGACCCAATCGCAAGGTAGCGACGATGCAGATAAATATAGAGGACTTTCTATTGGCTTTGGTGTGGGCGGTGCTTACTTTATTACCGAATCAATAGCATTTGAAGGAGGTTTGGTTTACGATTACACCAAGTTTAAAAATAAAGAAGATAATAAATACGTAATTAAGCAAGGCCAATTAGCTATTAGCGTTGGTGTTGTTGTTGCTTTCTAATTTAGAGAATCGTGACAATTTAACTGCCCTCAATAGGCTCTTTGGTTCAAAACACATGGCATAATAATAAATAAAAAGCCTCTGAATAATCAGAGGCTTCTCTATGCTTAAAAGATTCTATTTATTATCCTTCAGAAGTTTCCTAATTACAGTATCGCCATTTTTAGCAGTAAACTTAATCAAGTAGATTCCATTTGGAATTTTCTGAGTGCTAACGCTATTTGCGCCTTGAGTATTGATATCAATAACTTTTTGGCCGAGAATATTCGAAACCTCTACCCTGCTTATCTTATCAGTCAGTGTGAATTTAATTTCGGTATTGAATGGATTTGGATACACGTTCAAACCAACTAAAGAATTATCGTTAATGCCAGTGGAGGTTAACTGAATGGGCACATCTACACTGGCGTCGGTTACTGTAAACTCGCCATTAATGTCATAGTAAGTTGTTGCAGTTACTGTGTATGTATAAGTCCCGTTAGCCTTTTGTACGGTTGCTACCCCTGAACTATTTGTCAGTATAGGAGAGTCTGAACCTATTTTTATTTGTGCATTCTCAATTGGAGAACTGGTTGTTTTGTTTGTTACGGTAAAGGTAACTGTATATGTTGGTGGATTAACAGTTAAGGTTATCTCATTGCTCTCCCCAGAACATCCAGCGGTATTGTAACCAACCGCTTTTATTCTTGTATAATTTACAGGATTGCTAATAACAATGTTGTCTTGAGCAGAAGGTACACCCTGCGAAACATCATCAATAAAGAACTCATAAACACTCCCCCCTGATGCTGTAAGCGTAACGGCAGTTCCCTCTGTTACAACATTGGATGGAGTTGCAGCCAACGTTATACTTGGACTAGAGTACTCAGAGGTAAGATTCAGATTTTTAGTAATCTCGCAACCGTAAACATCGGACACAATTACAGTATAAGCACCAGCAGTTAATCCCTCCTGATCTTTCTGTCCATTAACTATTCCACTCCCATCGGTAGTTGACCATGCATAAGCATAAGGTTGAGACCAACCATTTACTGTTAGGTAAATTGATCCATCGTTACTGTTAGGACATGTAGATTTATTTACTGTAGTAGCAACTTCCAAAGGATACTCGGGTTCACCAATGTTAAAGGGAACTGTTACTGTGGCATCGTCAGCAGGTTCAGAAGGTGTGCCCATATCATCTGTAATGGTTACTGTATAACTTCCCTTTGAAAGACCTGTTGCTGTTACAACATCTGTTTGTCCATTGCTCCATGCTATTGTTATTCCACCTACTGCGTTGGTATAGGTCACGGTTGCTGAACCATCGCTTCCACCTTTACACTTTGGATCAGCAAATGCTGAGATATATGCGTTAAGGAGATTATCGTCTGTAAGGTTAAACATAGTATCCACCAAACATCCATTATTGTCATCAACAGTAATAATATAGGTTCCTCCCCTCAAATCGGTAATATTAGCATCAGTTGAAGTAAAACCATTTGGACCTTGCCAGCTGTAGGTGGTTGGTCCCACCAAATTATTTACAGAAAGAGTAATTGAGCCATTAGGCAAAATAGGGTTCGAAGATGTATTATTTACAGCAGCACTTCCAGTAAAGGTAATTTTTGCAGGCTGATTAACTGTAAATGTTTTCTGCTCCTCGCACCCATTGGCATCAATAACAGTAAGAGTATAATTACCTGCAGTTACTTTACTCTGATCCTCAACTGTTGGAATGTAACCATACCCATCCTCTGAATCCCAAAGGTATGTGTAAGGTGCTGTACCTCCTGTAACTGTGATATTAATTTCGCCATTCTGATTTGCATAGCAACCGCTAACATTTACAACATTCCCAGTTATAGTTATAGGGGTTGGGTTATTTATCTTATAGTATTTACGAATGGTGCGAGCTTGGTTAT
>JAEXVC010000046.1 GCA_023406715.1 Bacteroidota bacterium
GTAGTATAGAGAGGTATAGCCTTATTCCTTAATTAACTTACGTAGTACAGATTCACCCTTAATGTTAGTGAACTTAACTAAGTAAATTCCTTTGCTTAGGTTTTGAGTCTCTACTAAGTTTTCACCAGCAACAATTTTATCCATAACAACCTGTCCAATAATTGAGGTTATAGTTACACGGGCTATCTCAGCGCCATCAAATCTAATCTCATTGCTGAATGGGTTTGGATAAGCCTTGAACGAAGCGAATGGTTGATCGGGAGCCGATGAGCCAATGCTAACATTTATAGTCCAAACTTTAGTACTACCATCCTGTGCGGTAACAGTGTAAGTTACGGCACTGCTAAAGTTGCGTGCAACTCCGCTTGCAGGGTCAATGGTAGCATAAGGAGATAAAGTAATGGTTGGGGTTAAACTTGTTAGGTTTGTTCCTGTTGGTACAACCACATTAACAGTTGAAGTAGCCGCAACTATTGTAGATGATACTTGACTAGGAATGCTAAACGAAACAATTTCCTTAGCGTTGCTTGCAGCAGCATTGGTAACTGTAACAGTCCATACGTTAGCTGTACCGTCCATTGCTATTGCAACATACTCGAATGCGCTACTGAAATCCTGAGCAACGCCTGAAGCAGGAATTGTATATGCACCATACGAAAGAGTAATAGTAGGAGTAAGGTTTGTTAAAGCAACTCCGTAAGGCATTACAACCGAAATGGTTTTGGCATTTGCATCGATAGTAGCGCTAACTTGGTTTGCAATGCTGAATTCTGTAATTGCATTGGCTGAGCTTAATGTCATGTTGTGGCTGCCAAGATAACTGAAGTCATCAACATTTTTTACAATCCACTCGCTATTGTCTGCATTGGTTCCTGCACTTGCAGCCCAATCGGTATTGCCTTTAACAACAGTGCTTTTACGAACTAGAGTATGGTTTGCAGCAGCAGCAGTAACTCCTGCTACATCAAAATCAGTGTTACTTGTTGGATTGCCAATAACATCAATTAAAGTCCAATCGGTACCGTTAGTTGTTTTTTCTAATCCACGAGCATCATTTCCTGTGTGATAAACTACTGCTGGATATGCTAGAACCTCATCCGCATTAGCAGCATCAAATAGACTTGTGCTAATAGAGTTTGTGATAATCACCCATACATCGCCAGGAGCTATTGTTTTATCTGCAGGGAATGTGTGGTAATAAGCCCATCCACCTCCGTTGTTCGATTGAGCTATTCTGTAGTTATTTAGGCTAATAGGCTCAGATGTTGGGTTGTAAATTTCCAGCGCTTTATTGTTGCTGCTTCCTTCAATATACTCGCTAAAGAATAAATCGCCGCTGCGTGGTGCCATTGTGGTGAATTTCCAATCGTTGGCGTTAATTGCATCGCTTTCGTTGTTGGAGTTATCCTTAATTAATCCAGCATCAGCAGTAATGTAGTAACCAACAGTGTAATCTAAACCAGTAACGCTAAGAGTTGCTTTCTTGTCGGTTATTGTTAACTCAGCAGCAGTGGCAGTTTTTACTTCAGAGTTGTCACTGGCTTTAAATACCTTTAAGTTACCCGCTCCTGCTTTAATACTCTCGTCGAAGTTCAACTCAATTGTAAACGCACTACCAACTCCATACTTATTAACCGCGGGATAGCGCGATGTAATGGCAGGCTTAACGTTATCAATTACTGTTACGGTACCAGCGCTTTGTGCGTAGAAACTGTCATCGTTAGCATCGGTTACAGCAATGTAAACAATACCCGCATCGCCATTCTTAATTGTGTAGTCGAATGTGCCTGTTGCTGCGCTTATTGGAGTGGTGTTTAGTTGTACCAAAACATCATCAACAGTTACATATGCCCAAATATTAACGTTGGCAACATTTGTTGCAGACCATGTAATTGTAACAACATCGCCTGTATTGTAGGTTTGTCCGCCTGTTGGAGCAGTAACGGTAATAACTCTGTTCTCAAACTTAAGAGTAACCTTGTAGTAGTTTGTTGCTATGCCATCTTCCGAGGTTATTTTTGCTACAATAACATCGTTCTGAGCAAGTGCTTGGTCGGCATAGTTTGCAGGGTCAACCACAGCGCCATTTAATTTTACTTCAAGGGTAGCATTAGCGTTCAATGCCGAAATGCTAATTCCTTTTAAGCCGGTAAAATCATCAAAAAATAGAGTTGCACCAGCATCGGTTGCTGGGTCGGTAACTTTAAGACCCGTAAGCTCATTTATAGATTTTCCGCCAAGTCCGGATAATCCAATGTTTGCATCGTTGCTTAACTCGTAAACATCGCTTACATTTCTTGGTAATAGTTCAAATATTGAGCCACCATTATACCAGGTCATTACACCAGTTATGTTGTAGAAACGGCCAGTAGTTAATGCAAATGTTCCAAAAATACCTTTATAAGCAGTTAGGTCTCCTGTTCCATCGTTAATAACATAGGTTCCTGCAGAGCCGCTCTTGCATTCTGCTTTTTTAACCTTTACAAGAACACCCTCGTAGTTTTCTGTGGTAGCATCGAGTGTGCTGATTTCAGCAGCAGCAGGTACTACGTCAGTTGGGTTGTTTACAACTGTTGATGTAACGGTTTTTATTTGAGTAAGGTTGTTAAACTCGTCAACAGTGCCCTCAATGCTTAGGTTGTTACCTACAGCATAGGTGTGAGTTGCATTGTTGTAAACATAAATACCATTCCAAGCACCGCTACCGTTTTGTAGGTAGTAGTTTTTAGTATCGCTAGTAACGGCAGTAACAACACCAGTGATTTTTACTAGTTCGCCTAACCAAGCCGAAGCGCCAGCTGTATTGTTGCTTTGGATTTGGTTAATGCTAGGGGTTGCTATTACAGTAAAGGCTGCATCGCTTTCGTCAGTGGCACTAGAGGTTAGTCCAGTTATTCTGATTTTGTACTGTGTGCCAGATGTTGCACTGGCAGGAATTGTGAAACTTTCTGAACCATCGTTGGCTGTTGTAGGAATTGCATCAACCCAGTTCCATGTTGTGGTGAATCCATCTCTAACGTATGCTTCAATTTTAACATTTTCAGCATCCATGCTGGCCGATGTCCAGGTAAAGTTTACAGATTGTCCGGCATAGTACTTTTCGCCACCATTGGGTGATGTTAAAGTAATAGTTGGAGTGCCTGCAGCAATTGTTGTGAAGTTCCAGGTGGTTTTGTCGGTTAGTCCAGCAAAATTGTTGTTAGCCATATCCTTAAAAGCACCAGCATCAATATTTACGTAGTAATCGGTGCTATTTGCAAGGTCACTAGGCAGTGTAACGGTTGCAGTTGCGTTTGTAACCGAAACGGCCGCAGTGGTAACATCAATAGCAAAAACCTCACTATCATCGCTGGCCTTTATTACCCTAACGCTACCTGTTCCTTTTTGAATGTTTTCGTTGAAAGGAATGGATAGGGTTGTGTTAACGTTGATATCTGCAGAGTTATCTGCAGGTATAAGACTAGCAGGAACTAGAGAAGGGGCAGTGTTGTCAACTCCTGTCCAAGAGAAGTCATCAAACATTATCCTTTCTGTTGTTCCAGTGTTGTTGATTTTTATTAATATGTTATTGTTAGTGCTGTTAATAGTTCCAGAGTATGTAAACCAGTCGCTAGTTGTAAGCAATGTGCCATTGATATTGGTAAGGTTTACCCAGTCAGTTCCCCCATTGATGGAGTACTTTACTGTGTAATCTGGCATTGGGGTGTTATCCCATCTTCTAACTTTAAATGAAAAATTTCCTACACCGCCAGAGGCTATTGTAATATCTAGTCCTGTTGTAGCAGTATTTCTTAATCTAAAAGCATATGTACCCAACGCTCCAGGAAAGCCATCCTGAGCGGTTGTTGTATTTTGGGTTACTTCAGTTCCTTGAAAAGTAGCTCCAGACTCAGAGTAGGAATGAGATAAGTAGGATGTTGCTGTTCCTGCTAATGTCCAGTTCCCAGGTGTGTCAAAATTGACAGTCGTTTGTCCCCATCCAACATTCCCAATAAAAAGGAATGTGGCAGTTAGGGCCAGTGTTGTGAGTAAATTTTTAATTTTCATAGGCGTTAATTTAAGTTATGAGTTGTTAGTTATTTGTTATCAGCTTTAAGTTGTCTTTTATTTTTCGTGTTATCACTTTGTAATACAGTGTGTTAATTTTGGTATAATTTAAGATGTAAATATGAGTTTTTTCGGTAAAAAGGGATGTTAAGTTAAGGTTATTTTTTTGTTTTTGTAATAGATTTGGAAGAAAAATTGACGGTTGTTCTAATGTGTTCTGCAAGAATGGAATAAAATTATATTTTTGGAGTGGTTGTTGGTGGAAATAACTATCTAGTTCACCCTGTTAGGGTTCAAAACCCTGTCAGGGTTTTTGCTCAGGCATGTGTTTGTGGTGTATAACGTTACCTTCCGCACTGTTCCTGAGTCAATGCAGTGGAGAACTATGAATCTATTACCTTATCATCTCCATTAGTTTACCTTTATTTATAATGTTAATTTCGCGACGGTTTACGGTTATTACACCTTCCGCCTCTAAGTCAGAAAACACCCTGGCCAGCGAGGGGCGTGTAACACCAAAAAACTCCGCCAACTCCTGGTGCGATTTTGGGAGAACGATGGTGGTTTTGGATTCATTTCGAGAGATGTTCAGCAAGTAGTGCGCAATTTTCTCCTTAATGGTTTTAAATGAAAGGAACCACAGCTTGTTGGAGAGGAACTGCGCCCTGTTGGATATGGCGTTTAGGTAGTTACTAAGTACTGTGGCGTTCTGCTGCATTAGCCTCATAAAGTCGGCTTTGGGGATAAATAGTATTTTGCAGTCCTCCAACGCAACCACATCAACCGGGAATCGGTTACGTTCGCCAAACAGAAATGCATGTGCTATGGGCATTGGTGCTTGCATCTCCTCAATTTTCAGAATCTTGCCCGAAAAGTCCACCATTTCGCCCTTAACGCTGCCCTCAACTATAATGCAAAGGTTTTTGACTTCTTCCTCGCGCTGTGCAATTGTTTGTCCCTTGCTAAACGATTTAACGGAGTGGCCTACACGTTCAATCAAACCTTGAATCTCGTCGGGCTTTAGACCTCGGAACATTGGAGACATGGATAGTTTTGGGTACATATTTGGAGTTTAAGTTATTGGGTAATTGAGTTAATAAGTAATTTTGTGATAATCTGTGTCCAAATTCAATTTGTGGAATGACCAACAATATCACAAATATCGCATTTAATTCTGAAATTCCACCTCCGGTTGCCTTCTGTTGCTGGAAGCATCATCTAAACTACATTATAGCTGGAATCGATTGTCTTAGGAAAGAAGATAATGGAATAGAATCAATAAACAATATTTTCAACAGTATTGGAGGCACTTTGCTCGATATGTACACTGGGGAACTTTCGCCAAATGAAATTGCAGTTGAAATATTAAACCACCCTGAGATGTGCCAAAATGCAACAGTTTATTCCTTTCGGCAATGGATTGGTGTTCATGGCAAGGACTATAGGTGCTTGTCTATTTCCGATGGTTCGCGTTGGGCAATAAGGTTTGGAAATTATGAGGGTAGGTTTGTGCATATTCACCCTGGACGTAACTCGGAGCATACTTTTAGGTTTAGAGCAGCAAACTTAAAGTGTGCCATTGCATATAGAATCCTTTTTGGATGGACAGAAACAAATTACTCCTCAAACTTGTTAAACAAAGCAAGAGAACTTGCAAAACTTCCTCCTTTGGGTGGTAATATTAGCTCTGTTGGAACCGAAAAAGTGTTACGTTTTTTATGCGTTAAAAAGCATTAAAAATTGACTATGTTTTATATCATAACGTTTTGTGCTACAGCAAATACGGGGGTGATAGAAATGATGTTTTAAATCACCTTTTTTGTCTTGAATTTAATGAAACTTTACCCGTACCTTTGCGTTATAGTTAATAAATAATCAAGTTAGGTTTTAGGGTTAATAGTTGGTTAAAGGTTTAGTAGATTTAGGTTAGTTTTAGGGTGTAAAACGGGGTCGAATTATCGGCTCCGTTTTAGTTTTTTATAATTTGTTAATCTCCTAAAATTCCTTTAGGTTTGAAGTTGTTTCATTTATTTTTCTAATGCAGACTAAAGGGATACTTTCTGTCATTTTAATTATTGGGCTATTTTCCTGCAAATCAACCCAGCACAAGGATGACTCCACGCAGGTGTTTAGGTATAACGAGAGTAAGGGAGTAACCACCTTAGACCCTGCATTTGCCCGTAACCTATCGTTAATTTGGCCTGTTAACCAAATTTACAATGGCCTAGTTCAGCTCTCTGATTCGCTTTCCGTTATGCCCTGTATTGCTAAGCATTGGCATGTTTCGCCAGATGGTTTGGTCTATACTTTCTATCTCCGTAACGATGTGTATTTTCATAATCACCCTGTTTTTCCTAATTCGCAAGGGCGAAGGGTGGTAGCCAGCGATTTTGTTTACAGTTTTAATCGCATAATAGATTCTAAGACAGCATCGCCGGGTGCTTGGGTTTTATCAATGCTCGATAGAGATGCTGTTGGGACTATCAATGGCTGTAGCGCACCTTCGGATAGTGTTTTTGTGGTTCATTTGCAAAAACCATTTCCTCCTTTTTTAGGTTTGCTTAGTATGCCTTACTGCTTTGTGGTTCCGCACGAAGCGGTTGAGCGTTACGGACAAGATTTTGGACGAAACCCCGTGGGAACAGGCCCTTTTTACATGAAGTTTTGGAAGGAAGGAGAGAAACTTGTACTCCGTAAAAATAACAGATATTTCGAAAAGGACTCTAAGGGTGACGCACTACCTTACCTTGAGGCAGTAACAGTAACCTTTATTGCCGACAAGCAATCGGAGTTTCTGGAGTTTGTTAATGGTAACGTTGATTTTTTGTCGGGTGTTCATTCGGCATCGAAGGATGAACTTTTAACACGTACAGGCGATTTAAACCCAAAGTATAGGGAACGGGTTAAAATGATTACTGGTCCATACCTTAACACTGAGTACTTAGGAATTCTAATTGATTCAGTTAAAAATTCTACTCTGGCCGATGTGCGAATCCGAAAGGCCATTGGCTATGGATTCGACCGAAGAACCATGATGCTCTACCTCAGGAGTAATATGGGTTACCCTGCTCATCAGGGCTTTGTTCCACCCGGAATGCCGGGCTTTGAGAACAGCACTTCAGGGTTTGACTATAACCCGGATTTATCCAGAAAATTACTTGTCGAAGCAGGTTTTCCTAATGGGAAAGGGCTTCCGCCCATAAAAATCTCCACAACCGACGATTATTTGGATATTTGCGAGTTTATTCAGCATCAGCTAGGCGAGTTGGGTATAGCTATCAATATTGAGGTGTTACCAGGTGCTGCTTACCGCGAAATGATGGCTAATTCAAAGTTGCAAATGTTCCGTGGTTCATGGGTGGCCGATTATGCCGATCCGGAAAATTATCTTTCGCTATTTTTAATCAAGAACCACTCTCCACAGGGGCCAAATTATACGCATTTTTCAAACTCCAATTTCGACAAACTATATAATCAGGCTATGACAATGCCCGACTATGCGGAGCGCTTATCGATATACCAAGCAATGGACTCAATGGTATTGAGCAATGCAGTTGTTTTACCATTATACTACGATAAGGTGGTGCGCTTTGTATCGGCAGATGTAGAAGGGATGACCGTAAATCCGATGAATTTATTAGTTTTGAAGTATGTTAGTAAAAGAGATTAGGAGTGTTAAGTTAATTAGTTACTGGAATATTAAGAGAATAATTATTAGTTAAATTATATGATAGTTGTTGCAGATAGCGGTGCTACCAAAACGGATTGGAGGATAATTCACGGCGATAGTATTTTGAATTTCGAAACCATTGGACTTAGCCCATACTTTAATTCGGAAGCCGATTTTTTATCGGCCTTAACACATAACTTTCCCAAAGGTATTGACTCTAATAATGTGCGAGAGGTTCACTTCTACGGTTCTGGCTGTGGAGTTCAGGAGCGTGGCGAGATGGTTGCCAATTACCTTCGGATGTTTTTCTCCAATGCCATGGTTAGTGCCCAGTCCGATGCTTTAGGTGCAGCCCATGCTCTGTTTGGCGATAATCCAGGAGTAGTTGTAATACTAGGTACCGGCTCAAATATCACATTTTTCAATGGCAAAACATTGGAGAGCAAAACACCATCATTGGGTTATGCCCTCGGTGACGAGGGTAGTGGTGCTTTCATGGGGCGCTTACTGCTTCGCTCACACCTCTATGGGTATCTACCCAAGGAGCTGTCGGCAAAACTAGGCGAGAAGTACAATATCGAACTTAGCCATATACTGAATATGACTTACACTAGTCCAAGGCCTTCGGCCTACTTGGCTTCTTTTGTGCCTTTTTTGGTCGAGAACCTTAAACATCCTGTCATTGCTGCCATTGTTGAAGAGTCCATGGAGATGATGTATAGGCATCATTTATCTGTATTCAATAATCTGTCTGAACTATCTGTTGGTGTTATAGGCTCGGTAGGATGTTTGTTCAGTGAGCAATTTGATATGCTTGCTCAGCGTAACGGTTTTAAGGTAGATAAGTACTTACGCTATCCAATTGAAAATTTAGTTCGGTATCATTCTCAAGGTTAAAATTCTTTCTTGAATCCCGATAATTTCCACATACTTTTAACATAGTTCATACATTCGGCCGAACGTTGGTGCTCTCCTAACTGCTGTAAAGTAATCGCTAAGTTTTTCATTAGTACCATCTCTACCAGTTTGTATTGTGCTATGCTGCTGAGTTCAATGGCATTTCTAATACAACTATAGGTTTCGTCCAAGTTGTTGCTCTGTAGGAAGTATACCGATCTTAATGTTTCGCCGAATATTATCCCCATGTAGTTATTCAGAGGGTTAAGTAGACTATAAGCTTGCTCAATGGTATTACTTTCAGCGCTATTTATTGGTTTGTTTAGGTGGAATAGTCTATATGTTTTAGTTAATAGAAAGCATATCGCCGATTGATGATTGGGAGATTTTAGTGTATCGGTTAATTCAATGAATTTTGGAATGAATTCATATTTTTCCAGAAGGATTAATGCAGGAATAAACGATTCTGCAAAATCAATTTTTTGGTTTTGATCTTTGTAGCATTCGCAATGTGCCAAAGCGCTGTCAATAATATCTTTAGGGTAGATATCTTCGAAAAGATAGTTGTGTACAATACTATTCGAAAACCAAAGTCCGGCAATGCTAGGCGACAAGACAACTGGATTTCCATTTGCTGATTCGTTGAAATGCCTTATTGCTAAAGGCGCATTTGTGGAAACTTGCCCAATATGTGTAAGTATAGTGTTTGCAAAAAGAGTCTCTTTCTCGTTTTCGGAGTTTTTTAAGTACTCCTTAATCTGTTTTGTATAGGAGTCTACTATGTGGTTAAAGTCGATGTTCTTTTCAAAAAGGAGAGCTCTGGCCTTCTTGTTTTTAGCATAATGAGGCACTAGTTCATTTCTCATTATTTTATCGGTTCTCAATGTTGATGGTATTGTAGGTGTCGAGAGCGCAGCTTGCAAGGCATTTTCCGACAAATCAAAGAAATTTTCCAGTTGATTGAATAGTCTTTCTTTGTAAGCCACCTTGAATATCATTCCAAGGATTGTTCCTTGAATTTCGGCACCCGCCAAGTTCTTATCAACCCACCTAAATAACGAATGATTTATGCCCTGCTCCCTTCTAATTAAGTTTTGCACTATAAGCATACACATCAATTGATGGTTGGCGATTTTGATATGCTTAATGTATCCCCCAAAGGTGTCAATTTGTGTTTCCTCCGTAATGATTCCGAAGGAGTAAAGTTCCTCGTAAGCTGTGTAGTAGTTTCCTGAAAGTTTTAGGTGTATTGGGTAGATTTTTTTTAGGTCATCCTTTAGCACATAGGTTAGGCCATATTCTGATTGAGTAATTATTTGATTCAGGATGTCTATCTTCTCGTCGGAATATTGCGAAAAGTAAATTTGTTTTTTAAGGAATTCTGCAAGTATGGCAATCTGATCGTTCAGCAAATGCTTGGTTTCTGGGGTGTACACCTGAATGAAAAGTTGTAAAAAGTAAGGATATGCTATAATGCTCCGTAAGTCTGGATGCATTTCATGCACGAGCGTACGCGAATCGAATTTCTGGTTTAAAGTGTTGTCAAGTATAGTTTGAATTTCTTCAAAGTTTAAAGGGGGTATATTAGCGCCGTCGTTCGTAAAAAGGTTGGTTTCTGTGAAATACCAATGGGAGGTATCGCTTATGTGGCTCGAGAACGATTTCCATGCAGGAAGTCTTGTGGATATAATGAGTTTTAATGAACTGGATTTATGGAATTTATTGGCTAAATCGGCTAATGATTTGAATATTTTTTCCTGCTTTAATCCTTGCGAGGTAATCTCGTCTAGAGCATCAATTATTACGATGAGTTTTCCAGGTGTTTTAATGTTTTCTGAAATCATATCGTTCAGAAAACTATTGTCGGGCTTTAAGCCTAACAAGCGCATAAGCCAAGTTTCAATAAAAACCTCAGTGGGCGCAAACTGGTCGAGCATTTGAGCCGAGATGAAAAGAAATACATCTTCCGTTTGCTTTTTCTTTTTAACTAATCTGCTGTACCAAAGGGCTAATAATGTGGATTTTCCGTATCCTCCGGGGGCGATTATTGCGGTAGCTGCGTAATCGGAATTAATGAATTCCTTTAATCGGTCCTTGGCAAATTGCCTTCGAACAGTTTTTTCAAAGTCTATCCCAGATTTAAGCCTGATATTTTCAACCGTGTTGCTGCTTATTATTTTGGAGTTTTCCTTAATAATGTTCCACTGTTCAACGGATGAATATTTTGTGGTTGGGTTGTTTTTAGTGACTTTTTGATTGAAACTTTCCCAATCCTGAAAACCTACATATCGAGAAAGTATGTCGAGCGTGACACGCGACGGATTAGAATTCGTAGTTAAAAAACCAAACACACGTCGCAAGGTTGCTGGGCTAATGTACTCCTTTTGATTCTCTAATATCATGTTCGACAGTGCGTTGCAGTCTTTTTGGTAGGCGATTTTTCGCCCAAACCTAACCTCTACCTCCACTTTAAGCACCTGCAACATAAATACTGTTTATTTATATGAGTTTCTGTGCAAATATCCCATTTTTATTGATATACAAATATAAGTGTTTGTTTAAAGGAATTGTTAAACTACAAAAAAAAACTTGACCGATTTGACATAATACTGACAATGATGGAAACCATACTTTTGCAACATGAGATATTTAAACAATACATTAAAAGTAACACCAATGAAAAAAATATCATTTCTAATCAATAATGTGTCAAGGCGATTCAGTATTGATATAGGTGTGTTTATTATTTTCTTTCTAGTTACCTTAATTTTTGTAATATCTATTGTTAATACCATATAGTAACACGAACTTAAACCAACACGATATGCTTACTAAAGTCTGGAAGTCCTGTTATGCCTCAGTTTGTAGTTTGAATTTCATCAATGAACGAGGTATTGTTATTGATACCTTGACAGGTTTTAAGGTGAACAATTCGTTGGTAACTTCGGAGCAAGCTTTTTATGTGCCCAAAGCTAAGAAAGTTGAGATTCGTTTCGTTGATGAGGATGCAAACACCATTACCGCATCAATGAAAATTGATTACAAGGAGTTTGTGAATGATCTTAAGATTGGTTTTTCGAATAACCACTCTGATTATGCCGTTTTTAATATTGATTTCCCAGAGTTTAAGGAGATTCCTAGTTTGAGTTTGTGTGAACGTAGGCATTATCCAATTGGTCAGCAGGTTGCCATGTTTAGTTTTAGCTGTGGATGTCAAAATTTGGCAATTAAAAACGCTTTAGTTTCTTCGGTTTTTGCCAATCCTAATGGTTTAAGGTATTTACAGATTGATGGCTTGACAAGTTTTGGCAATAGTGGCTCACCGGTGATAGACATCAATACAATGGAAGTAATTGCAATTGTATCGAGGAGAAATACTCCGGCCGCTAAGTCGTACCAACAACTGCAGGAAATTATTGCATCGAATCTTGATGAGTTGCGTAAAATAGAAGGAACAATAAAAATGGTAGATATTGATCCTGTTCAGGTGCTTATTGCGAATCAGAATCAACTGAAGTTACTTGTAAATAGTATTTATAAGTATGTTCCAATGGGCGCTTCCCAAGCTATTATGTTAGATCAGATAATTACTTATTTTAACGAAAAAACTATAGAAGATCAAGTTAGTACTAGAGTTATTGAAAAGGTTGGCGTAATTTCTACCAAAGGTTAATTGGTTTAATTAGAAAGGGAAGAAGAGTATCCATCGGGTACTCTTTTTCTTTTTAA
Organism: Bacteroidota bacterium; assembly: GCA_023406715.1. Taxonomy (GTDB): domain Bacteria; phylum Bacteroidota; class Bacteroidia; order Bacteroidales; family Tenuifilaceae; genus SB25. The sequence continues at coordinate 12,344 of JAEXVC010000046.1, forward strand.
CTATATCCACAATAATACAATTGACAGTTCTGTTAAATCTTCTTAAATTGCATATGAGTAAAGTGTGCTTGTGGTTCATTGATAGCATTTTGTGCGTTTTAGTTGTATTGCATAGCATTTATTTAAAAGGCATAGTGGCTGCTTTAATTTTTAACTTTGCCTCTGAACAGTTGTTTTAACCATAACAGTAAATCAATTTGTATGGATAATAATAAAATTGTAGGCTTCTTGCAAAAGATAGAGCTTTTCAGGGGTCTTAACGATAAAGAACTTGGTAGTCTTGCTAAAGGAGTTACTGAACACAAGTTTGATGTTGGTGAAATGCTTTTTCGCGAAAATGGTCCACGCGAAGGTATTATGATTATTTACGATGGTGAAGTGGAACTGTTCAAAAGTAACCCATTTGGAGTAGAGTTGAAGTTAACCTACTTTTCCAGCGGCGATTTTCTTGGTGAGGGTGCATGGGCAAGCAACTCACCTCATTCCACATCGGCTCGTGCACTTAAGCCTACTGTGGTGTTTAAAGTTGAGAATGATGTGTTAAGCAAGAATGCGGAAATAAGTGTTAAGGTTCTTGCTAATATAACCCGAGTAATTCAGCGTAGAATGCGCCATGCAAATAACCGAATGGTTAATCCTGCATCGCAATACGAATCGGGGAGTACAAGGATTGAGCATGATTTGCTGGGCGAAAGAGATGTGCCGGCTGAATGCTATTATGGTGTCCAAACATTGAGAGCCATAGAGAATTTTAACATCTCTGGTGTCACCCTAAACTTTTTCCCCGATATTATTGATGCTCTGGCAATGGTTAAGCATGCTGCAGCAGAGGCTAATTTTGATTTGGGTTTAATAGATGAGAGAGTAAAAGAGGCCATTGTGCTGGCTTGCTTAGAAATTACTCATGGTAAATTTCACAACCACTTTGTGGTTGATATGATTCAGGGCGGCGCAGGAACATCTACTAATATGAATGCCAATGAGGTTATTGCCAATAGAGCACTCGAAATAATGGGCTATTCTAAAGGAGAGTACAAGTATTGCCATCCGCTTAACCATGTTAACCTCTCCCAATCAACAAACGATGCCTATCCTACTGCGGTAAAAATTGCCATATACAACTCCAACATTAAACTGGTTAAAGTGTTGGAACTGCTTATTGAGTCATTTAGACATAAAGCGAAGGAATTTGCCCACGTAATAAAGATGGGCAGAACACAGCTACAGGATGCGGTGCCCATGACATTAGGGCAAGCATTCGAGGCTTATGCTGTTACTTTAGGGGAGGAGATAGATAGGTTAAATCAGAATGCAAAGTTATTCCTCGAAATTAACATGGGGGCTACTGCCATTGGAACAGGAATAAACTCTGAACCCGAGTATCCTGAAAAAGTCTTGGAACACTTAAGGCGAATTACAGGAATGGAGTTAGTGTTAGCGGCTAATTTGGTAGAAGCAACTCAGGATACGGGAGCTTTTGTTATGTATTCATCGGCAGTTAAGCGTTTGGCAGTTAAACTTTCTAAGATTAGCAACGATTTGCGCTTACTATCCTCTGGGCCAAGAACGGGTTTAAATGAGATAAATCTTCCACCTATGCAACCTGGCTCTTCAATTATGCCAGGAAAGGTGAATCCTGTTATTCCTGAGGTTGTGAATCAAATTGCGTTTAAGGTAATTGGAAACGATTTAACTGTAACAATTGCTGCAGAAGGAGGACAATTGGAGTTGAATGTTTTTGAACCAGTAATTGTTCAGAGTATTTTTGAGTCCATTGAGATGCTTAAAAATGGCATGAACACGCTTAAGTACCGTTGTGTCGATGGTATTACTGCCAACGAGGAGCATTGTAAAGATATGGTTTATCATAGTATTGGGCTTGTAACAGCACTCAATCCCTATATTGGATACGAGGCTTCAACTCAATTGGCCAAAGAGGCATTGGTTTCTAATAGAGGAGTTTATGAGTTGGTTTTGGAGAAAGGGCTACTTACAAAAGAACAGTTAGATATGATACTTGCCCCTGAGAATATGATTAAACCCATCAAGATGAAACTTTGATTGTTTTGCATTTTGTAACAAATTATTACCTTTGAAGGGCAACTGTAGTCGTTTTTTTTACAGTTGCCTAATTTAAATATTGTAAAATGAGCCAATCTAAGGAGTTTGTAGTAACGTATTCCGAGTATAAGAGCGAAAAGGAGTTGACCTCTGTAGAAGTCAATTTGATTCAGAAAGCCAAGGATGTATTGGTTACAAGTTACTCACCTTACTCCCATTTTAGAGTTGGTGCTGCAGTTTTGTTGGAAAATGGCGAGATTATTTCTGGAAGTAATCAGGAGAATGGAGCATATCCTTCCGGGCTATGTGCCGAACGAGTAGCATTGTTCTATGCAGGGGCCAAATTCCCTAAGGTTTCAGTGGTTTCCATTGCAATTGTAGCCAGCTATATGGATGAGATAATTCAAGCGCCCATATCTCCTTGCGGTGCTTGCAGGCAGGTAATGATTGAGTATAGGAACATAGGTGCAAAGCCATACTCCGTAATCATGGTAGGGCAGGAGAAGATTGTTAAAATTGAAGATGTGCGTTTCCTTTTGCCTTTCAGCTTTTCTAACGTTGACGATGCTGCACAAAAGTAGTAGTAACCCTAAGCGTTTTTGTTGTGGGGTTTTAGTCCTTATTTGTTGTTAGTTGGCTGATAGAATAGTTTATCATCGTTAATTATTTTCCACCTTTTAAGCAGTTTTGTTTTCAGTTCCGATTCGGATGGTTTTTCAATAATACCCCACGACATAATAGTGCAAGGATTAGATAGTTCAACAATCTCATTGGATGATTTGGCTATTTGCATAATTGCGTTTCGCTCACATTCATTTTGGCCAAACTCTGGTTTATCAGAATAAATAAATACAAATAGGATGCATGCTATTAGGGCAGTGTAAAGTTTATTTTGCTTGGGCGTAATGCTGTTGAAGATAAATATTGTGCTTTTGCCGAATAGAAACATTAAACTTAATGTGATTGGAATAATGGTATCGTACCTCAAAATGAAGGGTCTATAGTCCCTGTAACCACCCATAGGCAGAAGTAAGATGTATGCCAACGAGAATATAGCAATCCATTTATAGGTTCTCATGATTTTGCTTGACTCCCAAAGATTTATCCTTTTAATGATTATTGCATTTATTATTAGGGCAATAAATAGTACAGGAAATCCAAGTTTTTGGGTGAATGAGTAGAATATTCCCTGAGGTAACTTGCTGTATAGCTCAATAAACGATGTGTTGTGGTATGAGTTTATAGAGTTAAACTGTCCAAGGTATAGCGAGTATAAGGAGAAAATAGAGATGGGCACTATGTAAAAGTAGTAATCGCTTGGTATGTTAAGGATACCATATTTTATTCGGGCGAAAATGTCCGACTTAATGCAAGTTTTTAAATTTTGAATAAAACGGTGCGAAAGTAACAAAAGGCTTATTACCAAAGATATTCCAGAGTTTAAAGGTCCGCTCAGACTCGAGATAAGGGCTAGTGGAATCCATAAAAATTTAATAAACTTAAGGACTGTAATCTTTTTACCATAAAAATGAGTGAGGAACAAAGGTGTAAAATATAAAATAATTAAAATGACTGGAAGAGCATAGAAAAAGGTATAGGTCGTGGCGGGGTCAATTATGCCCATATATCCTCTATAGCCATTTGTTTGAAATAATGGTGTTACAAGAAATGCTGCTAAAATGAAGTTAAACTTAAGTGGATTGGAATATCCCGTAATTGCAATTGCAAGCGATAAGATTAAAATAATTTGAATGAATGTTTTTGATAAAGCACATGCCAAATAAGCGCTGTTAATTGGACTAGTAACTTTCTGAAGTAGAATTGGAACAGTGTTAAAGTATTCGTAAAAGAACCAATGAGAAAAGAACCTGTTAGGGTTTGGGTATTCCTGGTGTTCTGTTATAGCCTTAACTCCAAAAGGGTTTCCGAGAATGGGCTTAACATCTTCGCCAGGTACAATTCCTCCGGCCATATCTCCGTCAAAAGGTTTGTTGTAGTGTTGTAAAAAGGAGTATCCTGTGTCGGCTAACAAAAATAATAGAAGAAAATAATACGCAATCTTTCTCAGCATCAGCGTTGATGTTGGGTTATAACGAAGAAATTATTTTTCGGAACGCTGCATTTGGAATAAGTCCTTCGGTATCTTCTGAGTATTCTGGCCTTATTCTTTCTACAAAGTACATTTCGATTTCTCCGATATTTTTTGCCGGAATTTTCCCCCTTGATGTGCATATAAAGTAATCTTTTATATATGCATAGGTTGTTTCAGATATGTTAACTCTGCCCGATTCTGCTGCAGTTTGCATTCTGCTGGCAATATTAACAGTATCACCCCAAATATCGTAAGCAAACTTATGCTTGCCTATTACCCCAGCAATTACACTTCCGCTATGTATTCCAACTCTTAAATTCCAAATTGGCTTATTTTCTTCTTTGGCTAGTTCGGCCATAGCTCTGGCATAACGTTGTATTTCAAGTGCCGCTAAAACAGTATCGAAAGGATGGCTTCGGTTTGTGCGGGGTAGTCCACCAACACACATATAGCTGTCTCCTATAGTTTTAATTTTCTCAATGAATCGTTGGGATGTTATCTCGTCGAAAGCCTCAAAATAACCGCTTAGTACGTTTAGAAACTCGTCAATATCCTCGTATGCTACGCTGACTTTTGAGAAGCCGACAAAATCGGTAAACATCACCGACACTTCCTTGAATTTCTTTGGTTTGTAAACTCCCTTCTTTTGTAATGAATAGGCTACTTCCCAGGGGAGAATATTTTTAAGTAGGTTTTCTGATTTTAGTTTCTCCTCCTCAAGTGCTTTAGACTGCTTCTGAATTTCTTCCTGCTGCTTTTCTAGTACTGAGTTAGCATTCTCTAGGTTTTCGGTTATGGTAAGAAGGTGCTCGTGTTTTTCTTCAAGTGTTTTTTCGATGTTTTTCAGTTCGGTGATATCTGTTTCTATGGCAACTATATGACTGAAATTTTGAAGGGAATCGAAAATTGGGGTTAGGGTGGTTTGAATAAATTTTTCTTTCCCTTCGGGCGTAGTCCATGTGCTATCGTAAACAACATATTCTCCTTGTTCCCTGCACTTTTTCATGGCATTGTATGTAACTGGGTTGGTATCGGTGCTGAAAAGGTTATTCCCATATGCAATGAGAAACTCCTCAAGTGAGCATTCGTAAAGGCGCTTGAAGCCTTCGTTCACCCAAGAAATTTTTCCCTGTTCATTTATAACCAAAACAGAACTACCTGCCTTGCTAATAGCCGATGATATGTCGTTTAGTTGGTTTGACTGGTTTTTTAGTTTTTGAAGTAGTCTGCCTCTTTGAATACCTACCATAATCCGCTGATTGAGCTCTGAGGCAG
>JAEXVC010000076.1 GCA_023406715.1 Bacteroidota bacterium
CACCTGATGGCGACAGTTGGGTTAGCAAAGATTTTGTGAAGAAGAATCCGGGACGAGCAGGGTTGCTTCTGGAGAATATTGCCAAAAGTTATCATCCCCAACTTTTGGCGATTGTTCAGTATATGGAGAATAACAAAACCGAGTACTACACTGCACTATCGGTAAACAAAAATTTGGATACATTAACGGTTTTCAACGATATTCGCGATAAGGTTAAGGAGATTTTAGCAGAGGAAAATGCAATGATTCTTGCCGATAGCGGCCCATTGCTCCGAGAATTTATTAAAGGAAACGATGCTCCTTTTGTATACGAGAAAATTGGTACACGCTACGATTGCTTTATGCTCGACGAGTTTCAGGATACATCGGTAATTCAGTGGCACAATTTCAAACCGCTTATTGGGAACAGTCTGGCGCAGGACGAGTTCAGTATGGTGGTGGGCGATGTTAAGCAGGCCATTTACCGTTGGCGTAACAGCGATTGGCGTATTCTTGCCAACCAAATTGAGAACGATTTTTCGGTTGATGCCCGAAGCCTTACAAAAAATCACCGAAGCCTTTACCAAATTGTTGAGTTCAACAATAATTTTTTCACAAAAACATCGCAGTTCCTGATTGATTGGACCAAAAATCTTTGTGGCGACGATATATCGGACGAGTTGCTTGCACTAGTGTCGAAAGCCTACGAGAATCCTACGCAGGAATGCAAGCATTCCGATAAAACTTCAGGTTTTGTTGAAATTACGCACTACTCAACCAACAAAGATGAGGTTGAGGATGAACTTTTGCTTCAAAAGTTCGAAAAATTGATTCCCGATTTGGTTAATCGAGGTTACAGCATTGGCAATATTGCAATTCTTGTTCGCAAGAAGAGTGAAGGAAAGCGGATTGCCGATATTTTGCTATCGCTTAAGCATAAATATCCCGAAAAGGCTCACCTTTTCAACGTGGTAAGCCAGGATGCATTGCAGTTGAGCGCCTCGCATGCAGTGCAACTTTGCGTTGCCGCAATGAGGCTGATTTTAAATTCAACCGACACGCTTTCTGCAGCAATACTATCAAAGGAGGTAATGGTAATTGCAGAGCAAAGCATCGATTGGGAGTATACATTCTTAATTTTTGATGTTGATACTGAGAAGCAATGGTTAAGCGGTTTGCGGAATCTGCCATTAGTTTCGATGTTTGAGGCTATTCTGCAGCGATATAACCTACAAGGAATAACAAAGGAATTGCCATACCTAGCAGTGCTTCACGAACAAATTATTGAAATATCGAGGATTGGAGCGGCATCGTTGCCATACTTTGTGGAATGGTGGGAGGAAAAGAAGGGAAGTTTAGCGCTCACAATGCCCGAGAGTGGTGATGCAATCAACATAATGACAATTCACAAATCCAAAGGATTGCAGTTTCCAATTGTTATTGTTCCTTACGCTAGCATCGATATTTTTAAGCAGGATTCACGGAAGTTGCTATGGCTAAATGCCGAAAAACCACCGTACTCAAATTACCCATTATATCCAATTTCTTACTCAAAATATTTGAACGATAGTGATTTCAAGAGTGTTTACCTTGAGGAAAAGGTGCAAACAATGGTGGATAGCATAAATCTGCTTTACGTAGCATTCACCCGTCCAGAGGATGAAATGTACGTTTTTGTTGGTGCTCCAGAAGTGAAAGATGATGCAAAAAACACTTCCGATATTATTTTATCTCCGCTTAATCAGATGAATGCCTCTTTCACTGAGCGAGAAATTGACAGTGATGAAAAGCCTATAGTTATCAAAGAATACTCCTTTGGAACGCCTCAATCTAAAGCCGTAAAAAAGAAATCGGATGAAAATGAGGAAGTTTGGATTTTGGAAAGTTATTCGGTCAGCACAAAACCGCTGAAAATTGCTCAACAATTGGAAGCATCGGAGTTTTTTAAGGAGGAAGAATCAAAAATTGTGGCTGGCATTGAGCATGGTAAGTTGATGCACAAACTCTTCTCGATGATTATCACCTCAAAAGATATCGATAATGCACTTTACTCGCTCAAAAACGAGGGTGTCATAACAGAATTTCAGGTTGAGCCACTAAAACAAAGTGTGAGTAAAGTTCTGGATAATCAACCTTTTGCTGATTGGTTTTCGGGGAGTTGGACAGTAAAAACTGAAAGCGAAATACTAACCAAAGGTGCTGCAATATATCGTCCTGACAGGGTGATGATTCGCGATAACCAAGCAATTGTGGTTGATTACAAGTTTGGAGAACAACTACCAAAGCATCACAAGCAGGTGCAAAACTATATGCAATTAATAAAGAGCATGAATTACTCCGTTGTTAAAGGATATATTTGGTATGTGGACAATGGGGACCTGGTGCTAGTTGATTAGATTTTAGGTTGTTATCAATTTTGGTCGAAACAAGTCTGATTCGATTTTACTGTATATTTTTATTTTCTTGGCAAAAAATTATACTTTTGAGGCCAATTGAATATTGTGTAACTATTAATTTGAAAAAATATGGGAGCATTTCACGCGTACGACATTCGGGGGATTTATAATAAGGACTTTAACAAGGACGATGCCTATAAAATTGGTTTCTTTTTGGTTGAACTGCTTAAAACCGATAAGGTTTTAGTTGGTAGAGATGCACGTGAATCGTCCGACGAGATTTACAAGAACTTAACCCGTGGCATTACCGATGCTGGCGCCGATGTTTATACCCTTGGCTTGGCAACAACTCCGATGGTTTACTACGCCACAGCAAAAGGAAATTTTAACGCGTCTGTGCAAATTACAGCATCGCACAATCCTCGCGAGTATAATGGGATGAAGGTTTCGCGTGAGAATGCTGAGCCTGTAGGCTACGATACTGGGCTTAAGTTTATTGAGGAGAAAGTTAAAACTACACCTGTTGTCCCTGTTGCAAAGAAGGGTAAGATTGTTGAGCACAATATAAAGGAGGAGTATATTGCGTTCCTAAATGGATTTAAACGCGATTACTCTAATTTGTCAGTTGGTATCGATTGTTCAAATGGTATGGCTGCACTTATAATCAAGGATATTTTAGGAGAAAAACCTGTTTATATTTACGAGGATCTTGATGGAACATTCCCTAACCACGAGGCAAATCCTTTAGTTCCTGAGAATATTGTTGATTTGCAGAACCTTGTTCGCAAGCACAAGTGCGATGTTGGTATCATTTTCGATGGTGATGGCGACCGTGTTATGTTTGTTGATGAGAATGCCCGCTTCATTTCACCCGACCTGATGATTGGTCTATTAGGTCACTATTTCCTTGAGGAAAAAGGTTTGAAGGGTAACGTGCTACAGGATATCAGAACATCTAAGGCTGTTGGCGAGTATCTAACACCAATGGGTGCAACTATGCACACTTGGCGTGTGGGCCGGGCTTTTGCAGCAAAGAAACTTCGTGAGATTGATGGTATTTATGGTGGGGAGCTTGCTGGTCACTACTACTTCCGTGATTTCTTCTACTCCGATTCTGGAATGCTTGCGTGTATTCTAATTATGAATATAGTTAGTAAGATGAAGGAGAAAGGCTTGAAGTTATCGCAGGTGATTGATAAGATTGAAACCTACGCAAACTCTGGTGAAATAAACTTCAAGATTGAGAAAAAACGCGAAGCCATGGATGCCGTTCGCGATTACTTTATCAACAGCGAAAAAACAACCGCGTCGTACGATTTTGACGGTTACCGTGTTGAGTTCCCCGATTGGTGGTTCAACATTCGCCCTTCGAACACAGAACCCTACTTGCGCTTTATTGCCGAGGCAAAAACAACCGCAATGTTGGACGAGAAGGTTAGTAAGGCTAAGGAGATTATAAACAGTATTAAGTAGGAAGACTTTAAATAAATAGTTAAAAGTTGCCCCGTTCGTTTGAGCGGGGTATCTTTTTTAAGAGTCTTTAATATACTTCAATGTTTCTGCTATATTAAAAATATTATCTTTGATTTAGTAAATCGAAATTTTTAAAAATGATTATTAAAAAACGTCTATGTATCAATTACTAGTTCATTTTTGGAAGGAGAAATTACGGTCTCCCTTTTGGCAAAAAAGCATTTTTATCAATATTCTTTTAGGTTTTATTGGTATTTACCTTGCTTTAAATATTCTGATGCTCGGTTTTTTTGCGGACAAAATTATTGCCGAGGTATTCCCCAATCAGGATGTGCTGGCGGTATTTAACCGTTTGTTGTTCTACTATTTCGGGTTCGATATTGTAATTCGTTTCTTTTTGCAACAACTACCCTTAATGTCAATTCAGCCCTACTTAGCATTGCCAGTGAAGAAGAGCACTTTACTGCATTTCCCTTTGTTGAGGAGCGTGTTTAACTTTATCAATTTGTTTGCATTGCTTTTAATCCTGCCATTTTTCTTCAAGATTGTTTTGAGTACGCAATCAACATTATCCAGCGTTTCGTGGATTATAGCCGTGATATCGTTTATTGTTTTCAATAACTTCTTAAACTTTACTGTAAAGAAGTATTTTGTAAAGAAGCCACTGTTGGTTATTATGTGGATAGTTGCTTTATCAATATTCATCTACCTCGATATTGCAAAAATCATCTCCGTTTCATCGTTGTTTGGCAGTGCTCTTGGATTGTTAAGCCAAAATATTCTGTTTGCTTTACTCCCAGTTGTGTTAGCTGTAGTGTCGTATTATCTAGTTTACGAGTTACTTCGAAGAAATGCTTATATTGAGGGTGTTGAGAAACAAAACAATGCAAAATCGACCTCATTCCAGTTCTTGTCAAACTACGGGTTAATTGGAACGCTAATTGGTTCAGAGTTGAAGTTGATATTCAGGAATAAACGTCCAAAATCACTGCTCTACCT
>JAEXVC010000132.1 GCA_023406715.1 Bacteroidota bacterium
ATGTTGCAGAGCTGATTAATATACTAGATACCACAAGGTTAACAGATGCGCGGATAAGGTCGAATGCTGGAGCATCGTTTGGATTAGTGTACTTAGGAGCCTTACTGGTATCGAAGCGCTTTTCAAAAAACCTACTTACAGATTTTGGAACAAATCGTCCAGCCCTATTGCTAAAGTTCCTTACAACTCTTACTAAACTTCTGGAGAATTGTGTGCTGCCAAAACGCTCCATTCCAGAATCCTGACGACCAAGTCCGACCTCGGTTTCAGTAACAGTTTTTGCTTTTCGCGATGTCCAAAGTGTTATTACCATTATTAAACCTGCAATAAATAGGTATATAAAGTTTGTAGTGACTTCGCCAGCCAAATCGTGCATTAGCAGTTGGTCGGGTGATACTCCTGGGTTTGCCTGTAAAATCTCAAAGGATTTTAATCCTGCCATTGAAACACCAATAAAGTTTACCAAATCGTTTCCTGCAAATGATAATGCTAATGCAAAAGTTCCAACTAGCACTATAAAACGCAATATGTTAAGGTTAAATAGCGATATTAGTAGTTGGAATATTACACTCCATACCAGAAAACTATATAGAAGAATTAGGAATGTATGCTCCTTAATATAGTCCATTACAGAGCCAGATATCATAGAAGAACCCTGAACACCTTTCATTACAATAAAGTAAGTAATAGCAGTTAATGCTATTCCACCCCAAATACTGCCGACATACTTAATGCTTTTTTTATAGTTGAAGGTGAATAGAAATCGGGCAAAATACTGAATAATAGTTCCCGTTACGAAGGCAACCACCACCGAGATTAGAATTGCGGATATTATACCCAATGCTTTTGCACTATTTATATAGTTTCCGAGGTTGGATAAAGATTCCTCGTTACCCATCATTTTGAATATGGAAACTGCTACTGCGGAGCCAAGTAATTCAAATACTAGCGAAACCGTTGTTGATGTTGGTAGTCCGAATGTGTTAAAGAAATCAAGAACAATTACATCTGTAATCATTACAGCAAGGAAAATCACCATAATTTCACTCATATAAAAGTTCTGTGGGTAGAATACTCCTTTACGGGCTACCTCCATCATTCCGCTCGAAAATAAAGAACCAACTAATACCCCAAGCGAAGCAACAATTAGAATCCAATGTCTAGGTGCAACTCTTGAACCAATTGCGGAGTTTAAGAAGTTAACCGCATCGTTTGCAACACCAACAACCAAATCGGATATTGCAAGTAGCATAAGTATTAGAACAATAAATAGGTAATAAGTTTCCATATTATCTCATTGTTAAGTTTGCTGCAAAAGTATACTACAATTTACAACAATTTATAAAAACAAGATTATGTTATCCTTAGCGCAATGTTAAGTTAATGTTAAGAAGTTGGAGATTCGCAAGGAGTGGTGGAGTATTGGAGTGTTTTTGAATGATTTGGGTTGGTTAAGCTTACTTTACTCCAGCTCTCCATTACTCATTTACTTCTTCTCTTCAATTCCCTTGAGCAGGTCTTTTTTGCGGATAGCAACTGGGATTTCTGAGTTATCGGTCATTTTTATGGCTGGTGTAGGGAATCGCATTACTTTTACAATGTACTTTTGGTTCACTAAGTGCGATTGGTGGCAACGAATAAATCCACAGTCGGCCAATAAATCTTCATACTCTTTAAGCGTTCTGGAAACACGAACAGGGGCGTTATCCTTAAATATAAACTCAGTGGTATTATTGTGCGATTCGCACCGGATGATGGTATCTGTATCGACTACATGAATGCCATTAATGGTTTTAAGCACCAATTTTTTGCTAGTTGACTCGTGGTTAATGGAGTTTGAAAGAAGAGCATCGAACTTGCTTTTTGTTTCTGTTTGATTGTACGATGCCGATATTTTTTCAATAGCCGATATCAAATCCGATGGGTCTATAGGTTTTAGCAGATAGTCAACTGCGCTGAATTTGAATGCCTTAATGGCGTACTCTTGGTAAGCAGTTACAATAATTAACTGAAAGTTGATTGGCGAAAACTTATTAAGCAAGTCGAATCCGTTTCCGTCGTTCATTTGCATATCGAGGAAAACCACATCGGGGCTTTGAGTTGTAATAATTCTGTAGCCCGATTCAACGCCGTCGGCCTCGCCAATAACATTGATGTTGGGACAATAGATGCTTAACATCTGTTTCAATGTTTCGCGCACCTTGCTTTCATCGTCTATTACAACAGCACTTAGCATAGCTATACAGGAATTTTGAATTTAACTAAAGTTCCGTGACGGGTAATATCTATGGTTCCAATATCAATAATGCTCATCTCAATATTAATCCCTTTTGAGCATTTAATTTTCCGAATTCGTTCTTGTGTTATTTCAGTGGCAAGTGAGCGGTGCCCTTTGCCTTTTTCTAGTTGTAATTGTCTGGATTTTTCAATTCCAATGCCGTTATCTTCAACCTCAATAACAAGGCAATTCTTGTTTTCGGCGATGAATCGGATATTCAGCATTCCCTTTTCAGAGATATGGATAAATCCGTGCTCAATGGCATTCTCAATAAAAGGCTGTGCTAGCATGGGTGGAATTTGTACATTGTCGATATCAATCTGCTCATCAACCTCAATTTTATGCTCAAAACGACCCTCAAATCTTAAAGCCTGAAGTTCAAGGTAGTGCTTAAGCGTGGTAACTTCACGCTCAAGAGTGTTTAGCTCAATTCGTGAATTCTCAAGTATCAACCTAATTAGCTTTGCAAAACTGGCTAAATACTTACTTGCCTGGTGTGCCTCGTTCCTGAAAATATAGCTTTGAATGGCGGTAAGCGAGTTGAAAACAAAGTGCGGGTTCATTTGCGACAGCAGGAGTTGCTGTTCAATTTGCAAATTTCTGCGCTGAACAGCCCTGTATTTAATGAAAAGAATTGCTATTGATGCGATACAAATAACGAGGAGTACTGCAAGAACAATTGTAATTAAAGAAAGTTGAATAGTTGGAATTACCATTATTTGTATTTTTAGTTAGACAAAAATAGTTGGTATTGTTTATTTTACAAATTTATTGGGTTGATGAGAATTCTTAAGGTCAATTAAACCTAATCAACATCAATGTGTCAATTCTATGTAGAATGATTTTAAAATAGTTTTACCTTTGTACGGTTAAATCAAATTGATGAGAGGTCGTTATACAGCATTCGGTTTTATTCTGCTCGCCAATATTATGTTATTGGTGCACGGATTACTGCCTCATCATCATCATAAAGGAGTTGTTTGTTTTACCCAAGACCAAACAGAGGAAGTTTGCTGTAATGATGCACAGCATCAGCACAGCAAGGGCTGCGAAGATAATAAAAGGGACGACTCCAACTGTTGTGTGGTAAAACAGGATTTCCTGATTCCTTCCGATGAAATTGGAAAAACAACTCGTTGTGTAGTTAATGAAATTCATAGTAAAATTCAGAGTTGGTTTGTTGCGCTTTTAACAAACAGTATCGAGTTAAAGGTATTTACAACCATCAAATTCAAGCATCATTTTTTTGATGTTTTACCGCATTATTGCTACTATTTAAGTTCAAGCCTATCGCTTAGAGCTCCTCCAAGTATTTAGTGTATTAATTTATAATTTTTTGTTATTACAACGCTTAATGGCTTGTAGTGACATTGTTAACATTATCAATACATTAAATACTTATTCCAATGAATTATTTTAAATACTTATTGATTGTTTTATCGTTAGCACTTTGGGGCTGTAGCCAGAATCATACACATACAGAGGAAGAAACACACTCTCACGAAAGTGCTGAAACCGAGCACTCACAGGAAGAAGAAGGTGGACATTCTCACGAAGGAATTGAACTTGAAAAAGTTCAGTACACTGCTTACTCAAATGTTTTTGAGTTATTTGCCGAAGCCGATATTTTTATTGTAAACAAACCCGCAGGTATTCTTTCTCACTTCTCATTTTTGCAGGATTTTAAGCCACTTGAGGAGGGTGTTGTTACGGTTAAGTTGATTATTGATGGTAAAGAGTTTTCTCAAACACTAGATAAACCAACGCGCAAGGGAATCTACAGTTTTTCAATTACTCCAAAAGCAACAGGAACAGGACAGTTGATTTTCGATATTAAATCGAGTCGGTCGAATTCCCAAATTGTTATCGATAATGTATCGGTATATGAGTGTGAGCATAGCGCAGAGGAAGCGCATCAACACGAGGAGCATTCCACAGTCAACACAATTGCATTTACTAAGGAGCAATCGTGGAAAATTGAGTTTGCAACAGAGGCTCCTGTAATGCAACCATTTGGGCCGGTAATTAAAACAACCGCAAAGGTTGTTCCTGCAACTTCCGACGAACTTATTATCACTGCAAAAGCCAAAGGTGTTGTAGTTATGAACTCAGGTGCAGTTCTTGCTGGTAATACCGTAAAAAGCGGAGCAACTCTGTTTACTGTTGGCTCAACTGGCATTGCCGATGATAACTCTTCTGTAGCATTCGCCGAGGCCAAAAATAACTACGAAAAGACAAAGGCCGATTATGAACGTGCACAGGAATTAGCCAAGGATAAAATTATCTCCGATAAAGATTTACTGCAGTCTAAGGTTGATTATGAAAATGCAAAGGTTCATTACGAGAGCATTAACGGTAACTACAATGCATCGGGTTTGGCCGTAAGGAGCAGTATCGATGGTTTTATATCGCAGGTTTATATTTCAAATGGTCAATTTGTTGAGGTTGGTCAACCTTTGGTAAGCGTAATCAAAAATAAAAATGTATACCTGAAGGCCGATATTCAGCCAAAATATGCATCGGCTCTGGGTGCAATCAAATCAGCAAATATTAGGGTGTTGCCAAGCAAAAATTCATTTACACTTGAGGAGTTAAACGGTAAGGTTGTTTCCGTTGGAAAATCTACCGAAACAGATGGTTTCCTTGTTCCTGTAACCCTGCAGGTTGAGAATAACGGAAGTTTTGTATCGGGTAGTTTTGCTGAGGTTTTCCTTAAAGCCGAAACCTCAAAGCAAGCATTGACTATTCCAACATCAGCTATTCTTGAGGAGCAGGGCTCTTTTACTGTTTTGGTTCAGATTAATCCAGAACTATTCGAGAAACGCGAGGTTAAAGTTGGAGCCACCGATGGTGTCAGAACTGAGATTCTAAGTGGAATTTCAGCAACCGAAAGGGTTGTAACCAAAGGTGCAATTCTTGTAAAATTGGCTCAGGCTTCTGGGGCGTTAGACCCTCACGCTGGTCACGTACACTAAAAAACTGTGACTATGCTGGATAGAATTATTAAATTCTCGTTGAGCAATAAATACCTAGTATTGCTTTGCTCTCTAGTATTGGTGGTTGTTGGAACACGTACAGCTGTCAATATGGATGTTGATGTTTTCCCTGATTTAACTGCGCCAACCGTTGTGGTAATGACCGATGCGCATGGAATGGCATCGGAGGAGGTTGAGCGTTTGGTTACTTTTCCAATAGAAACTGCTCTGAATGGCGCTACCGATGTTCGCAGGGTGCGCTCTAATTCATCGCAAGGTTTTTCGTTTGTATGGGTTGAGTTCGATTGGGGTACCGACATTTTCAAGGCTCGTCAGATTGTTAGCGAAAAGTTGATTACTGTTAATGCGCAAATGCCAATTGGTGTTGGTCAGCCTGCACTTGCTCCACAATCGAGCGTGATGGGCGAGATTTTCTTTGTGGGTTTACAGGCCGATAGCACTAGTATGATGGATTTACGCACCATTGCCGAGTGGAATGTTCAGCCATTAATTCTTTCAACTGGAGGTGTATCGCAGGTTACAATTATTGGCGGCGATTATAAGCAGTATCAGGTTTTAGCCGACCCTGTAAAAATGATGCATTTTGATGTATCAATGTCCGAACTGGTTGAAATTTGCAGCGGAATTAGCCAAAACTCAGCAGGAAGTAATGTTCGGCAGTACGGTAGTGAGTATGTTGTACGCGGAATTGCTCGTACCTACGATTTGGAACAGTTGGGAAATTCATATGTTAAATCGGTAAACGGAAAACCTGTTCGCCTGAACGATGTTGCCGATGTGGTTATTGGTAGTGCAGTTAAAATGGGCTATGCATCGGGTAATGCAAAGCCGGCAGTTATTCTTTCAATTTCAAAGCAACCCAATGCCAATACTTTGGAGGTTACGCGCAAAATTGAGGAAAACCTTGCAGTTATTAAGAAAACCCTTCCTGCCGATGTTAAACTCGATACTAAAATCTTCCGTCAGGCCGATTTTATTGAAACCTCAGTAAATAATGTTAAGAATGCTCTTATTGAGGGTGCAATCTTTGTGGTTATCATTCTATTCCTATTCCTTGGAAGTTTCCGCACAACCATAATTTCGCTTTTAGCTATTCCATTATCGTTGCTAGGAGCAATTGTTGTGCTTAAAGCGTTAGGGTTGACCATTAACACTATGAGTTTGGGTGGTATGGCCATTGCCATTGGTTCATTGGTTGATGATGCTATTATTGATGTTGAAAACGTTTATAAGCGATTGCGACAGAATCGGTTACTTACCGAGAGAGAACAGAAATCGGCATTTACGGTTGTTTTTGAGGCTTCGAGCGAAATTCGTGCATCAATTCTAAACGCAACTCTAATCATTATGGTGGCATTTTTACCGCTGTTTTTCCTATCGGGAATGGAGGGTCGAATGCTTAAGCCGCTTGGAATATCGTTTATAGTTTCGCTTTTTGTGTCATTGATTGTTGCAATGACATTAACCCCATTGCTAGCAAAAATGCTTCTTTCCAACGATAAGTATTTGGCGAAAAATGAAAAAGAAAAGTGGCTTGTAAGGAAAATGTCATACTACTACGAGGCGTCGCTCGAATGGGCCTTGCGTTATAAAAGGATTATTTTGGCATCGGTTTTAGGCCTATTTGTTGTTTCCTTGGTACTACTTTCAAGTATGGGGCGTAGTTTCCTACCGGAATTTAACGAGGGTTCACTAACCCTTTCGGTTATCACAAAACCTGGAACTTCGCTTGAGGAGAGTAATAGGTTGGGTAATTTGGTTGAAACTGAATTGCTTTCAATTCCCGAGGTTTCAAGCACTGCGCGCAGAACTGGACGTGGCGAACTCGATGAACATTCACAAACCACCAATAGCGCTGAAATTGATGTTAATTTCACATTGAAGGATAGAACTTCAGAGGAGTTTTTGGCCGATGTTCGTGCAAAACTTGCTGGAATTCCAGGTATTGCATCAACTGTTGGGCAACCATTGGGACACCGAATCGACCATATGCTTTCGGGTACACGTGCCAATATCGCCATCAAACTGTTTGGAACAGATTTGAACCATATGTTTACCGTGGGTAACCAAATCAAAGCATCAATTATTGATGTGGAAGGCTTGGTGGATGTTAACGTTGACCAACAGGTTGAAATTCCTCAAATTCAAATCCGTGCAAACCGCGATATGCTTGCTGCATATGGGATTACTATACAGGAATTCAACGAGTTTGTTGATGTGGCCTTTGGTGGCGAAAAACTTGCCGATATCTACGAGGGTCAACAACGCTACGACCTTGTTCTACGTTTAAAACCCGATTACACCGAAACTATAGAGGGAATTCGTTCTGCGCTTATCGATACACATAATGGTAAGAAAGTTCCTTTGGAGCAAGTAGCCGAGGTGGTTTCTGTTTCAGGCCCAAGTTCCATTAGTAGGGAGAATGTTCAGCGTAAAATTGTAATCTCGGCAAACGTGGCTGGTAGAGATTTACGTGGGGTTGTAAACGATATTCGTGATAAGATTGATGAGAATATCAAACTACCCGAAGGGTATAGGGTTGAGTATGGTGGCCAATTCGAGAGTGAGGCTAAAGCATCACGAACATTAATGATAACTTCAATTATTGCATTAATTGTAATATTCCTACTGTTATTCCAAGAGTTCAAGAACTTCAAACTGGCGGGTATAATCCTTCTGAATTTACCGTTAGCATTAATTGGAGGAGTATTCTCAATCTACTTCACTTCTGGAACATTAAGTATTCCTGCGCTAATTGGCTTTATAACTCTGTTTGGAATTGCAACCCGAAACGGAATTTTGCTGATATCGAACTATCAACGACTTCAATGTAAAGGCTTAAGTGAACATGAGATTGTTACAAAAGGCTCGTCCGATAGGTTAAATGCAATTCTTATGACTGCCTTAACTGCAGCGCTTGCCCTAATTCCGTTGGCAGTTCGTGGCAATCTCTCTGGTAACGAAATTCAAAGCCCAATGGCTAAGGTTATCCTTGGCGGTTTGCTAACATCAACATTGCTTAATATATACATTGTTCCTATTGTTTATAGTGCTTTGTATAAGCGTGGAATCATTAAAAACGATAACAATGACTAGGATTTTATTAGTAGTAAGTTTCATAGTTCTTTGTTCGGCTGTAAGAGCACAAAGTACTATTGAAAATATATTGGGTGAGATAGAGAAGAATAACACCAAAATTCTGGCTCTTCGTCAAAGTGCCGATGCCGAAAAAATTGCCAATAAAACTGGAATTACACCTTCCAATCCTGAAGTTGAATTCGGGTATTTGTGGGGAACACCTTCGTCTATTGGTAACAGAACCGATTTTAGTGTAACCCAATCGTTCGATTTTCCTACTGCGTATTTACGTAAAGGACAAATTGCAAATACACGTAATGCCAGAGTTGAGTTTGAGTACCAGAGCCAAGTTCGTGAAATAAAACTTAAGGCTAGCGAAATTTGTATCGATTTGATTTACCATAATGCCTTGCAAAACGAGTTCCGAAGAAGATTTGAGCACGCAAAAGGCATTGCCGATTCCTACAAAAGACGATACGAGGTTGGCGATGTGAATATTTTGGATTACAACAAGGCTCAGATGTATTTTTTGAATGCAACTAAGGCGTTGGAGAGTAATGATATTGAACGAAAATCGTTGTTGGCCGAATTGGCTGGTTTGAATGGCGGTAAATCAATTGAATTTATCGACACTCTCTTCTCGGGTTCGACAATTAATTCGGATTTTGGCCAGTGGTACACTCAGGCCGAGCAGAGCAATCCAGCATTGGCAGCATTAAAGCAGGAGGTTGAAGTTTCGCAACGCGAAATTCAGCTCAGCCGAGCATTGAGTTTACCAAAGTTTCAGGCTGGGTATATGAGCGAAAAAGTTGTTGGCGAACACTTTCAGGGCATTACTGTTGGGCTTTCGATTCCACTATGGGAGAATAAAAACACGGTAAAATATGCCAAGTCCAAGTTTGCAGCCTATCAAACGGCCGAAGCCAGTAGTAAGGTGAATTTCTACAACCATTTAATGATGCTACATCAAAAGGCATTGGGAATGCAAGCGAGTGTTGACGATTATCGCTCTAAATTGAAAGATTTCAACAATACCAATCTGCTTCAAAAAGCACTTGATAAGGGCGAAATTTCGCTGGTAGAGTATCTCTACGAGTTATCGTTCTACTACGATAGTTTTGAGAATTTACTTGGAATGGAGCGCGATTTGAATAGAGTTATTGTGGAGATGAATTATTGCCAGTAGACTTTGGAATAGTAATTACGTAAATATATCCCTGACAGGATTCAAAACCCTGTCAGGGATTTTTATCGATAGACAGACGGTTCTAAAATAATATCCTTTGTGATTATTCATAGCCCCGGGTTTCAACCCGGGGAAAAAATGGTAATAAACAAATAGCGATGCACGGTTTGTCCATTCTAGGTCTGGTTACAGATTATTTGCATCGCAAAGGATGAGGATTGTAAATGTCACGCGTCAGGAGACGCGTGATAACGTTGAATGCTGGATTCCTGTTTGTGCAGGAATGAAAAAGAGAAACCCCGTCAATTCGACGGGGCTTTCATTTTAAAACTTATTGGGACTATCTATTCTTTTCGCTGAACTCGCGTCCTGCTCTTAGCGCCTTTAGGTTCAACTCAACAACATCGTTACCTTTTTTTCCAAAAAGTTGGCGGATACCCTCTTCAATTCTCTCGAAGGGAATATCAAGGAATAACGATGCAGCACCTAGCATAACAATATTCATTGCTCTGGCCGAACCGGCTTGCTTTGCAATTGCTTCAGCATCAATGGCGATATGATTCTTTACCTTTTTAACGTTTGCCAAAATCTCCTCGGTTTGTGGATAATCAGGAATATTGTTGAAAGGTACAGTATTGGTTACAACCCAACCTTCTGTCGAAAGCCATGGAAGATACCTTAGAGCCTCCATTGGTTCACCGGAGATAATTAAATCGGCCTTTCCTGCAGGAATTAAGTCCGAAGCAATAGGTGCATCGGAAATACGAAGGTGCGATTGAACATCGCCACCACGCTGGCTCATTCCGTGAACCTCCGATTGTTTAATGTAAAGTTTATTGTTAACTGCGGCTAAACCTATTGCGGCTGCAATTGAAAGGATTCCTTGTCCTCCAACACCTGCCAATATGATATCGTTTTTCATTGTAGTTCAGTTTTTTAGATTAATCGTTCGATTCCTTTTTTTCTTCCTTTTTCCTGCGGGCAAATGTTTGAATACATTCACGCTGTGGAATTAGCACAGAAACACCTTGGTAAGCCAATTCTTCCTTCATAATTCTAACGTTTTCCTCGTGGAATTTCTTCAAAGGAGTCATAACTCTAATATGGTCAGGATGAACGCCTAAACCTTTACAAATCTCAACAATTCTGCCATGTGCCGACGATGATTGTCCGCCAGTCATTCCAGTTGTTGAGTTATCAGAAATAATAACAGTGATAGGTGAGTTTTCGTTAACTGCATCAAGCAAACCAGTCATACCGCTGTGGGTAAATGTTGAGTCTCCAATAACTGCAACAGCAGGAACTAGACCAGCATCGGCAGCACCTTTAGCCATTGTGATTGATGCACCCATATCAACGCAGGAGTTGATAGCATTGAATGGAGGTAAAGCACCTAGGGTGTAGCAGCCAATATCAGCAAACACACGACCAGTACCGTATTCTTTTAATGCCTCGTTCAAATCCTCGTAAACATCGCGGTGTCCGCAACCCTGACAAAGTGATGGTGGACGTTGTTTTACAATTGAAGGAACAGGTTGACCTTCGGTAACGGTAAATCCTAGCGCTTTTGCAACAATATTAGGATTTAACTCGCCATCGCGTGGTAATGTACCATCTAAACGACCGTGAACTGGTTTTCCAGCGTTTAGATAACCTTTAATCATCTCCTCTACAATTGGATATCCTTCCTCTAGTACCATTACGGATTTGCAGGTGTTGTATAGTTCAGCGATTTGCTTCTTTGGAAGTGGATACTGGTTAACCTTAACAACTGGGTATGGACATTTTCTATCTGGATAGTTCTCCATTAGGTAGTTGTATGCAATACCAGTTGCAATAATACCCATATCTGTATTTGTTCCCTGAATGTAAGAGTTGAAAGCCGATTTCTCCGATTCCATCTCCATTGCAGGCTGGTTTAGCAACAAATTCTTGTAGTTCTTACGTGCAATTGCAGGCAAAAGTACAAACTGACGTGGGTCCGATGGTAGTTTAATATCGTTCTGTTTTCTGATATCTTTTCTTTGTACATCGGCGCGTGAGTGAGCCATGCGGGTTGTAATACGGAGCATTACTGGAACGTTCAATTTCTCTGAAAGTTCAAAGCCGTAGTAAGCCATATCGTAGCATTCCTGCTGATTTGCAGGTTCCAGAATTGGAATCATAGCAAATTTAGCGTAGAAGCGTGAGTCCTGCTCGTTTTGCGATGAGTGCATTGAGGGGTCATCGGCAGAAACTACAATTAATCCACCGTTAACACCAGTAACCGAAGCGTTCATAAAAGCATCGGCAGCAACGTTCAATCCAACGTGCTTGAAGCAAACCATTGCACGTTTGCCTGCGTACGACATACCGATAGCCGACTCCATGGCGGTTTTCTCGTTGGCCGACCATTGACGGTGAATATTTAGCTCAGCAGCCTGCTTTGAGCCCTGAACGAATTCCATAATCTCTGTTGATGGAGTTCCAGGATACGCGTAAAGTCCAGATAATCCAGCATCAATTGCTCCTTGAGCTATGGCCTCATCGCCAAGTAGAAGTAATTTACTCATATTGATATTTTTAATTATTTACTGATTTGTTTAAAGAACTTTGGTTTGTTTGAGTGATGAATTTAACCGATTCAATAGATAGGTATTGATATCGGGACTGAATTACAGTCCACCAAAGCGTTTGAGGAAACCTACATTTTGGGCGACACTGTGCAAATAGAAGATGAATGATGTATTCATGCTAGTTTCAATTTGTAATTCGAAAGTCCAAAATCGGCTATTTATTGATAGCAAAAGTATGAATATTTTCAATAATACAGAATCAAATTTGACAAATTGGTTTTAATTTTTTACTAAAAGAAGTTAGATTGATTAAAAATTGGATAATGAGGAATATGAAGGAGTTGGAAGAAGTTAAAGGAATCATGATGCTACATTCATCATTTAAAATCACTCCAAGCAATTATGTAATTAAATTTATAAGTTGATACAGAAAACGTGTTTAACATGATGATATAAAATATTTTAGCTTAAAATATTTTGCAAAATGTAAACTTTTAAGTTAACTTTGCGTTATGAATAAGCAAAGGGAGATATTTTTTTATGGACACTATTTCGTTGATTTTTATTTAAAGCAGAACGAGAGGGTGCAGGAAAAAATTGAGTATGTCTTCAATATTATTCGGTTGGTTCAAAACATTCCTAAAAAGTTCCTTGACCACATTACTGGAACAGATGGTCTTTTTGAAATCCGAATAGAACTTGAAGGCAATATTTATAGAATATTCTGTTGTTTTGATAAAGGAAATCTTGTGGTTCTTTTTAATGGATTTCAAAAGAAAACACAAAAAACACCACGTAAGGAAATAGACTTTGCTTTGAAACTGAAAGAGGAATATTTTAACTCAAAAAAGAATGACGATGGATGCAAATAAGATTAGAAGTGCTAAGAACTTTGATGAGTTATTAGACATTAAGTATGGAAAGATTGGTACTGAAAAACGTGACCAGTTTGAAGAGAAAGCTCAGTATTTTGTTATTAGCGAGATGCTTAAAGATGCTCGGAAGGAAGCAAAAATGACCCAGGAGGAGCTTGCCATTAAGGTTGGAACAAAGAAAAGTTATATATCGCGGCTTGAGAATGGAAAATGTGATATTCAACTCTCTACGCTATACAGAATATTCGAATTTGGGCTTGGAAAGAGAGTTAACCTGACAATTGGATAATTTCTTCACTCCATTTTTTATTCAATTATTATAGAATTTGTTAAATAAAGTATTCTTACTCAATAACCGTAACCACAATCTTTCGGCTGCCGCCGTCATCCCTGAACTCACACAGGTAGATTCCCTGCCAAGTTCCAAGGTTTAGTCGTCCGTTGGTTATTGGAATAGTTAAGGATTGTCCTATAATTGAGGATTTGATGTGTGCAGTCATGTCATCATCACCTTCCAATGTGTGCTCAAAGTTCGATGAGAAAGGAATTAACTTTGATATAAACTTGTGAAAATCGGTTCTAACGGTATAATCGGCATTTTCGTTAATTGTTAGTCCTGCCGATGTGTGTTTTATAAATATGTTCACAATTCCTGCATCGGGAAGTTGTGGTAACCGCTTAACAATGGCGTCGGTTACTAAATGAAATCCAGCAGGGTAGGGCGGAAGTGAAAATTCTATTTGTGTGGTCATTATTTAGATGCTAGATGTTAGACGCAAGATTTCAGATTATGTTGTTATTTAATTTGTCACCAATCACTTGTCACTAGTTACTTTCACAATTAACAATTAACAATCAACAATCAACAATTAACGAACAACGAACAACTAATACAGCGGTTTAACAAACTCATGCACAAAGTCAAAGGCCATATTCTCCAAGTCGTCGCGGAGGTTGTTGTACACTTTTTTGCCCTCTTCTTCCTCAAAGTTTTGTTCGTAAAGATTTGGATAGTTAAGTTTTACTATTGATGGGTTGCCTTTAAATTCAGGCAATATCGATTCCAACTCTTTATCCAAGCAAATCACAAAATCGAACTCCTTGTCGGAGAATTCATTTATTCCTTTGGATTTGTACCTAGTAATATCAATAACCGCATCCATCATTGAACTGGCCGCTTTCATATCCAATTTATCAGGATTAAAGCCTGCGCTATCCACTTCTGCAACTCCTTTTCCGTAGTAGCTAAGCCAACCCTCAGCCATTTGCGAACGGCACGCATTATGCTTCGATATCACTAGTATTCGCTTCATTTTATATCTCCTTCTGTTGTTCTACAAGCAATTTACAATATCTCTGTTCAAATTAAAAGCAATTTTTTAGATGTTGCACAATTTTTTTTCACTTAATCGGTTTTTATTTGGGCTGATTGCATACATCTTGCTACATTTGAGGACTTTTTGCGAAATTGATGATTAATTATTCGGTAAACCATACTTCTGTTGTTTCAAAACGAATACTGCATGTTTTCGTCTTTTTTGCTTTTTTAATACTGCCGGGTTTGTCTTTTGCGCAAACTCGATTGGTTGTAGGTTTCGTTTCGGATACCCTGAGTCAACCCATTGCTGGCGCTAATATTGCCATTGAGGGAACAAGTGTTGGAACATCTACTGATGATAATGGTCGTTTCAAGTTAAGCATTGCTCATAAACAGAACGTTATTATTAAAGTATCATACTTAGGCTATCAAACCGAATGGTTTACTGTGAATGCTAAGGAAAAAGCCGAACTAACAGAATTACATTTCCGATTAAAACCTGAAACGCAAAGCATTGAGGGCGTGTTTGTATCGGCAATTCAGCGCAGGCAGGGTAATATTGATAGGTTGAATGCCAAGGGTATTACTTTTATGCCCAACATATCGGGTAGTTTTGAGTCGTTACTAAAATCAATTCCTGGAGTTTCCTCTTCAAACGAGTTGAGTTCGCAGTACTCAGTCCGTGGAGGTAACTTTGATGAGAACTTGGTTTACGTTAACGATATAGAGATTTTCCGACCTTTTTTAATTCGCTCAGGACAGCAGGAAGGCTTAAGCTTTATCAATCCCGATATGGTTTCGTCCGTTGAGTTCTCAGCGGGTGCCTTTAACGCTGAGTTTGGCGATAAAATGTCATCGGTACTGAATGTTCATTACCGCAAACCAACATCATACCAAACAGTGGCATCGGCAAGTTTGCTTGGTGCAGGTGTTACCACCGAGGGTGTTATGGCGAATTCAAAGTTCTCATTTATCACTGGAGTGCGATACAAAACATCGCAGTATATGCTTAGCACTTTGGATGTTAAGGGCGATTATACTCCAACCTATATAGATTGGCAGGGTTTATTCAACTATCAAATTACACCTAAATTCTCAATTAGTTTACTTGGAAACTATTCAGGTAACAGTTACCTGTTTGCTCCCGATGTCCGCGAAACTCGCTTTGGGATGTTTAGCAATACGTTACAGCTAAAGATTTACTATGAGGGACAAGAGGTAGATAAGTTCCAAACTGCTATGGGAGCATTAACATTTGAGTACAAACCCACATCATCAACTTCACTTAAACTATACTCGGCAAATTATCTTAACTCCGAGAGTGAAACCTACGATTTGCTTGGACAGTACTATTTGAATGAGTTGGATAATTCATTAGGTTCATCCAGCTATGGCGATAGTTTGATTAACGTTGGAATTGGTGGTTTTTTGAATCACGCTCGCAATTACTTGAATGTATATGTGAACTCTGTTGGGCATATTGGACAGTACCAGTTTGGAAAATCGAAGTTAAAATGGGGAATTCAGGCTCAGAAGGAACTTTTTGATGATGAATTGGTGGAGTGGGAGTTGATAGATTCCTCGGGCTATTCGCTACCATACAATGGCGAAAATGTTGGTTTGGCCTACGCCATTCGGTCCAACAATAGGTTCGAGTCGTTTCGTTCCTCGGGCTTTGCACAGTTGGATTTGAATAATAATTTGGGCGATTTTAGAGTTCAATCAACTTTGGGTTGCCGTGCATTTTACTGGGATTTTAACAACGAGTTTTTGATTAGCCCACGGGGAAATATCTCAATTGTTCCATTGGAGAATAAGAATTTGGAGTTTCATATATCATCGGGGATTTACTATCAACCGCCATTCTACAAGGAGTTGCGTTTACCTAATGGACAGTTGAATTATAGTATCAAATCGCAAAAATCAATACAATACCTGCTTGGAGCTGAATACTACTTCAAGGCGTGGGGTAGCCCATTTAGGGTGTCGGCTGAGTTATACTACAAGTCGCTTAAAAATCTGATTCCTTACAAGTTGGATAATGTAAGGGTGAAATATTTGGGACAGAACCTAGCCGATGGCTATTCTGCTGGGCTCGATGTTAAGGTGAATGGCGAGTTGGTGCAAGGTGCTGAGTCGTGGGTTGGCTTTTCGTTGATGCAAACAATGGAGGATATTAAAAACGATAGCTATGTTGATAGTGATGGAAATACGCATTATCCTGGTTATTATCCTCGTCCAACTGACCAACGATTTGCGTTTAACCTCTTCTTCCAGGATTATCTGCCCGGAAATCCAAGTTTCAAGGTTCATTTGTACGGTTTTTATGGAAGCGGGCTGCCCTTTGGCGTAGCCAAATCGGACAGGTACGATGTTAACTTCCGAATGCCAGCCTATAGGCGAGTTGATATTGGTTTTACCAAAGTTCTACTCGACGAAAATATCCGTGCATCGTTCTTGCCAAAAGGATTTAGAGGAATTAAAAGCTTATGGATAAGCGCTGAGGTTTTCAACCTCTTCAACTTCAGCAACACGGTTTCGTACATGTGGGTTCAAACTGTAGGGAATCAGGAGGGAAAATCCGACACTTATGCAGTGCCAAATTATCTTACATCTCGCAGGATTAATGTAAAGCTATTGGTTAAGTTTTAGTAGGCTAATATGAAAATTAGTCGATTTGAAAATGTGATAATTTTAGGGATTTATTACTCCAAAACTCCACCAATCCATTACTCCATTTAAAGGAATGAACTGATTAGAACAATCTTGGATAATCCTGTTCAAAGCGGTTTAGTACCTTGGAGATAATAGCCTCGCGCAAGAATTTCGATTTATTCCTGATTTTATATCGTTTACAGTACATATCAATTGCATCCAACTCGCTGGTGTTGAATAGCAATTCTTTCCTGTGTACTCTTTTTAATTTATCAGTATTGAAGCCTGGGCGCTTAGTCATTGTTGTTAAAATATCCAATTCTACTGCAAAGAAATTAAATGTAATTGAACCCTAAGCAATGGTTGTTCAATAAATACTTAACAATTATTCAAAAGTTTTTAACAGTTTCTTCTGTTTACCCAGTAAAATAAAGATTTTTTCGTAGATAATATTGATAATTCTCTATAGAATCTAAATGTTGAGCGATGTTTTGATATGTGTGAACAAAAAAATGAGTGAATAGTTCCGTAATCGTTTGAAATTTGCTAAATTTCAACATTATTTCATTTAGTAATTTTAAATAAATGGATTAATGTGCTGTTAGTTAGAACTTTATTGTGTTGATATTTTTAATTTGATTCAATATTCAATTGACATGCGAAAGACGAACGCTAATCATCTTTTCTATAATGCACCCAACACAAGGGAATTTTTTGGGCATATTCAGCGCTTTTTAGAGGTTGGTTTTTGGTATTGGGATAGTAAGTCCAACCATATTCATTTTAGCAAAAAAATACTTGCTGCAATGGGTATAAAATCCGATGATGAAGGGATTGCCCTCGATGATTTTTTTAGCGCAGTGCATCCCGATGATAAAAAAGTATTGCAGAAGGCTTTTGCCCGATTATTGTCCGATAAAGCCATTTCGGGCGATTTAGAATTTCGAGTTCTACGGAAAGGCTATTGGCGCTGGGCACGTACAAAGGCAACCGTTGTTGAGCACGATGAACAGGGCAATGTTTCAATTATAATTGGTAAATTTTTTGATATTGATACTAACAAGTACACTCAGCAACCTGCTGTAACCGAGAAGAAAAATATCTATTTTTCTTTTTTTAGTTATCGACCAGCCGACGATACATTCCAATGGTTTAATGCAGGACAAGCCATATTTAATTTTAAAACTACCGGTAATTCGTTTTCGCTTTTCGAAAGTTTAAAGCCCTGTGTGTCTGCTGTAGAATTAAATCTTTTAGTTCAACGTTGGGGGCAATTTGTTAAATCCTCCGATGCTAGTTTTAGTATGGGATTTAATTACACTAGTCCCGATAAACTTAACCGACGGGTAAAACTTTTAGCATCAAAATATAAAGATAGTGTTGAGGTTATTGAGGGTGCATTGGTTGATATCTCCTCGGTTATTGAATGGGAGGGAGCTGAACCCAAAAAATTACGATATCCTTCGTTGATGAACCTACATCAACTTTTTGTATTTGGATTTGACGCTAGTTTTAACCTAACGTTTTGCAATAAGTATACAGAAAAGGTTCTTGGCTATAAGTTACAGGAATTATCGGAAGAGCAGATGTTAAAGAAAATTCTTTTACCGTCGCCCGATACCTATAAACGATTTGTTGATTTTGTTAAGAGTGGAGGAACAAAAGCCTATGAATGCTCGATTTCCAGTAAGGAAGGAGAGGAACGAATTGTTTCTTGGACTTTAGTGCAAGGGATTGATAATGTTGAGGGTTTATTTGTTATAGGACGAGACATTACGTATCTAAGGCAGCTCGAGGAACAGAAAGAAGCATTGGAATTAAGGCTGAATAGAATTCCTACTATGGCCGAGAGGCTTTTATCGCATTCAAACGAGGAAAATCTGTTCTTTATCCTGGGCGAAGAGCTCGAAAGAATTTACCACAAAAAGGTTAGCCTTGTTTTCTCTTTCGACGCCTTGGACAATTTCATAACAATTGAAGGAATTTTTGGTCTGTCGCATCGAGTTTGGGAGACTTTTGTTGATGAACTGGGGTGGAATCCTGTTGGACGTCGATTTTTGCTGAAACCAGAACTTGTAGAACTCCTTAAGGTAAATCATGCAGTAAAGTTAGATTATACATTTTACGAAATATCTGATGGTTTCATTTCTGTCTCTGCCGCTAAAATTGTGGAGAAGCACTTTAATGTGGATGAAATTTACTTTAGCGGACTTGTTTCCGATAATCATCTATATGGCGGAATCGTTGTGTTTAACTCGGCCTCTGAAACAAACTTTAGCGCTGAATCGTTGGGCGATATTGCGGCAATAACATCGCAGGCAATTGGAAAAATAAATGTGGAGCGGGATTATATTCGTCGATTAGATGAACTAAGGAAAACCAACGCCCGTAAACTCGACCTGCTTACCCATGTAAGTCACGAAATAAGAACTCCGTTAAATGCAATTCTCGGTTTTAGTCAGCTTTTGGCTAACTCGGAGCTCAACGATGCTACAAAAAAACAGTACATTAACATTATAAATAGTAAGGGAAAGTCCTTAACAAGGCTAATAAACGATATTATCGACTTCAATAAAATTGAAAAGGGCGAATTAACCATTGTACGTACCGAGGTAAATATCAATTATCTTCTAAAAGATATTTACGGTTTTTACTTTAATGAATTGGCCCTATTTAAACGCGATGGAATTGAACTCAGATTGTCTATTCCTGAGGGAACGGATTTCTTAGAACTTTTTACAGATGAAGGTCGTTTAGTTCAGGTAATCGAAAACCTAATTGATAATGCCCTCAAATTCACTGAGAGGGGAACCGTTGAGTTGGGTTATTCAATACTTAACGATAAAATTAACCTCTATGTAAAGGATACAGGCATTGGCATTGACCCTAAAATACAAGAGTTCATTTTTGAGAAGTATCGTCAATTGAGCGACTCTCAATCCCAGGTTAACTCAGGCCTTGGTTTGAAAATATCAAGGGAGATAATAACGCTGCTTAATGGCGATATCTCAATTAAATCTGAAGTGGGAGCAGGAACAACTATAAATATTCTACTGCCTTTAGTTGGTCAAGCAAGCAAGCGAGGTGAACTCGAGGATGAGATGCTTGATATTCAGAAAAAAGTAGATTTCAAGAATAAGGTAATTTTGATTGTCGATGACGAGGAGGTTAATTACCTTATTTTGAATGAGCTGCTTAGTGCATGGGGCGCAACAACGCTGTGGGCAAAAAACGGAAAAGAGGCTGTCGATTTAGTTAATTCAATAAATCAGAATATCGATGCAATTTTAATGGATATCCGAATGCCTGTGATGGATGGTTATGCCGCAACAATGGAAATAAAGCAGATTAATCCTCAAATTCCAATTATTGCACAAACGGCTTACGCATCGGACGAGGACAGGTTAAAGGCCGAGGCTGCTGGTTGTAATGGTTATATTACTAAACCAATTGACACTAACATATTATCAGAAGTTCTGGAAATTTTTTTGGTGAGTTAATGCAATGTAGTGCCCAATAATAATAATGAAAGGCTTATTTTTGTACTCTTCCTAATGTAAACTAAAAAGAGCAATAAATGGAAACTAGCGAGAAACTCAAAGCCCTGCGCCAGCAGATGAAGAAAAAGGATATTAATGCCTATATAATTCCTCATAGCGACCCCCATATTAGCGAGTACATCCCCGATTATTGGAAAATGCGTATTTGGGCCTCAGGATTTAATGGTTCTGCTGGAACATTAGTTGTTACTACGGAAAATGCAGCCCTTTGGACCGATTCTCGTTACTTTCTTCAGGCAGAGCAACAGTTAGATGGTTCGGGTATAGAACTTTGTAAAATGGGATTACCTGAAACCCCCGATATCCCAACTTGGCTTTCGATAAATCTGCGAAAAGGTTCCGTAATTGGCTTTGATGGTCTGGTTTTCTCGTTAAACTCTGCTCGCTCTTATATTGATGGTTTTAAGAAAAACGGTTTTTCGTGTAATCCGAATATCGATATTGTTTCAAAACTTTGGGATGATAGACCCGATTTACCCAACGATAAGGTTTTTGCCCATGAGTTGGAATTTGCCAAAATATCTATTGCAGAAAAGTTGGGTGCAATTCGGAAATCATTGCTTGTACGCGATGCAACTGCCTATTTAATGTGTGCTTTGGATGAGATTTGTTGGACATTCAACATTCGTGGTTCCGATATCTCCTTTAATCCAGTGGTTCTTAGCTACGCTATTATTGACGACGATACTGCTACATTATTTATCGACCGTAGTAAAGTGGATTCAACTTTACTGGAATTCCTGCAAAGTGAGGGTGTTGATGTTAAGGATTATGGTAAGGTTTTTAAGTATCTATCCAAGTTGACTAAAAAGGATACGGTAATTATTGACCCTGCAAAAACAAACTTCCAAATTCATTCTCAAATACCCGAAAAGGTTAAGATTATTGAGTCCCTAGGGCTTGCAACAGAAATAAAAGCACGCAAATACCCAACCGAGGTTGATGGTATTAGAGCTGCAATGGTGAAGGATGGCGTGGCAATGGTTGAGTTCCTTTGCTGGCTTGAGAGTAACGTTGGTAAAGTTGAAATGACAGAGTTATCTGTTGGTGACAAAATTATTGAGTTCAGAAGCAAGCGTAAACATTTTGTTTCGGAAAGTTTTGGGTCAATTGTGGGTTACAAAGAGCACGGTGCAATTGTGCACTACAGCGCAACTCCGGAAACTAACTCCAAAATTGAGAAGGATGGATTCTTGTTGGTCGATTCTGGCGGTCAGTACTTAAATGGGACAACAGATATTACCAGAACAGTTCATTTGAGCAAGCCAACCAAGGACGAAAAGTTTGATTATACATTGGTGCTTAAGGGAATGATTCGTTTGGCAATGGCTAAGTTCCCCGTAGGAACTCGTGGCTCACAGCTCGATACTTTGGCTCGTATGGCACTATGGTCAAACAATATAAACTACGGTCATGGAACTGGTCATGGGGTTGGCTATTTCCTTAATGTTCATGAGGGTCCTCAGCAGATTCGTCCCGATAACCATTTACCCATTGAGGTAGGAATGTTAATGTCCAATGAACCTGGATTGTATAGGGCCGGAAAACATGGGATTAGGATTGAGAACTTAATAGTTTGTGTTGATGATGAAACCAACGATTTTGGTCGATTCCTTAAATTTGAAACTTTGACTCTTTGCCCTATCGATACCAAGGCAATAGATGTTGATATGCTTTGGAGTGACGAGCGGGAGTGGTTGAATAATTACCACAGCACGGTATACGAGCGTCTATCGGCACATCTCGATGCTGAGCATAAGGAATGGTTGAAAGAGAAGACCAAGCCCATATAAAACAAAAACTTTTGGGTATGAGAAGATTTCTGATAATTCTGTCCTGTTTGTTCATACTTACCACCTGTGGCCCACAGGTTAAGTTCGTTCAGCCACAGCCAAAAGATGGTAAAAATCTTACTCGAATACCCCGTGAGTATTATGGACAATATTCGTGTACAACGGATAGTTCTATTCTTGTGATAGATAGCACAAGCGTTGTTTCGTATTGGATATCGGAGGAAATTGTTCCTCGCGATAGTATTGTTGAAATTGAGCGCGATTTGAAGTTAACCATAAAGCGCGATACCCAAATTTATGTCTCGGAGAAAAGGGAAAATTGGCTCAGTAATGGTCTTTACCTCGATATTAAGTTCAAGGGCGATTCTGTTAAGGTAAACGTTAAGGCTGAAAACAGGATGTTCGAGATATCCGACTCCCAATTGGTTCGTAAATACAGAGGGTACTGTTTTTTGAATACCAAAACAACCGATGGTATTTGGCTTGTTAAGGTTTTACACCTAAAGGGTACGGCTCTTAATTTCGACGATTTACTCGATACAGAGCAAGTAAAGAAACTAAAAGGGGTAACCCGAGTTGCAGGCCCAATTGATTCGTTGAAGAATGAACCCAAAGAGTTTTACTTAAATCCAACTCGCAGGGAGTTGCGTAGAATACTAAGGAATAGAAATGTCAATTACGATTATATAAAAGTTAAGTAGAAATTACTAAAACTATCAATCTAAAATCAATTAAAAAGATGAAGACAATTTCAAAATTATTAATGGGTGCAATTTTATTGCTAACATTTTACCAATGCGATAAAGATGATTCAACACCAACTAATATTGATGTTAATTTAGACGGAAGTATTGTTGCTGGACCATACATTGCCGGGCATACCGTTGCAACTGAAACTGTGTTAAGGTCAATTCCTGAACAGTATATCGATTCTGCCAGGAATTTGCTCCATATTGCTTACCAACACACATCGCATGGTACGCATGTTACTTTTGGTATGTTTGGGTTGAAGGATTATAAACTTGGCGATTCGGATTTGTTTGGAATTACCAATTCCAATCCAACTACAAATAAACTGGACTTTAACGATTATGCCATAGGAAGTTATGCAGAACCTGGCGTTGATGCTTCTGACCTTAGCCGTAACGAAACTGCTTTTATTCAGGCAACACGCAATTTTCTGGACGACCCCGATAATGCGCATATCAATGTTATAATGTGGTCGTGGTGTAGCATTAATGGGCACAGCGTTTCGGAGAATTACCTTGCAGGAATGCAAACATTGATAAATGAGTACGGTAAGAATGGCTCAAAAATTGGAACAGGCGTTGGCCAACGTGTTAGGCCAGTTTATTTTATTTTTATGACCGGACATGCCGAGGGCAATAATATTGGCAGTGGATTACCTAAAAATCAGGCCGATTTAATCATCAACTTTTGCAATCAGAACCATCAACTTTGCTTAGATTACTATAGCATTGATACTCATGACATGGATGGTAACTATTGGGATGATACTGATGATAATGGCGCTTCAACAAAGTATGACGGAAACTTTTACATCGATTGGCAAGGCTCTCACACACAAGGTCAGCATTGGTATCAAAATAAAACCACCGATGGCGATGTTACTTATGGCGAACATAATGACCAACATATTACTGCTAACCGCAAAGCCTATGCAATGTGGTGGATTTTAGCCAGAATCGCTGGTTGGGATGGTGAGTAGTTACTGAATAAAAAACGCTGGAAAAATCCAGCGTTTTTTTGTTATTCTCCTATAATCTTTACTAAAACTCTTTTACGGCGCATTCCGTCGAACTCACCGTAGAATATCTGTTCCCATGGCCCAAAATCGAGTTTGCCTTGGGTTATGGCAACAACCACTTCGCGCCCCATTATGGTGCGTTTTAGGTGAGCATCTGCATTATCTTCAAACCCGTTATGCTTATACTGAGAGTGAGGTTTTTCGGGTGCTAACTTTTCCAACCAAACCTCAAAATCGTGATGTAAACCGCTCTCATCATCATTAATAAATATGCTCGAAGTAATATGCATAGCATTTACCAATGCCATACCTTCCTTTATGCCACTTTCGGCAAGGCATTTCTCTACATCACGGGTAATATTAATTAATTCACGACGTTTGCTGGTCTCAAACCACAACTCTTTCCGGTACGATTTCATTTTACTTAATCTCCTAGTCTCTCAATAACTTATTTCTTAATCCCTAATTCCTCTACAATTCTTGCAATCTTTGCATCAAGTTCTTTAAGTTGATTTTCTAACTCCGATGCAGATTTAAGTTCACCTTTTACCCCAAAGTAGAATTTTATTTTGGGCTCTGTACCCGATGGACGAACCGATACCTTGGTACCATCCTCTGCAATAAATTGTAGAACATCGGATTTTGGTTGATTTATGCTCGAAATTTTTACTGTTGCAGTATCGGTTGTTTCCTGTTTTTGGTAATCGTGAACTGTTTTAACTTTTGAACCATCAATACTTTTGGGTGGATTGGCTCTGTAATCCTTCATCATTTGAGCAATTTGCTCAACTCCATCCTTACCCTTTAAGGTTAATGATACAAGGTGTTCTTTGTATAAACCAAATTCTTGGTAAATCTCCATCAAAATCTGGTAAACCGATTTTCCTTGGTCTTTAGCCCAGGCAGTAATCTCGGCAAACATAGCGCAACTAATTACAGCATCCTTATCGCGAACAAAATCGCCGCAAAGGTAACCGTAGCTTTCCTCTCCTCCGCCAATGAATGTTTTAACACCTTCCAACTCCCTGATTTTTTCGGCTATATACTTGAAACCTGTTAAAACCTCAAAGCAATCTACGTTGAACTTTTGGGCGATATCGGCCAGTAGGTCAGTGGTTACAATTGTTTTAACAATGTATTCCTTCCCTTTTAGTTTACCGTTTTCCTTCCATTTACGGAGTAAGTAGTAAATAAGGATAGATGCGGCTTGGTTTCCGTTTAGTAGAATAAAATTTCCGTTGTTGTCTTTAACGCCAATTCCAACGCGGTCGGCGTCGGGGTCTGTAGCCATTACAATGTCGGCATCAATCTCATCGGCTTTCTCTAGTGCTAGTTTAAGAGCAGCAGACTCCTCTGGATTTGGTGAAACTACAGTTGGAAAGTTGCCATCAATCACATCTTGCTCAGGAATACTTGTAATGTTGGTAAAGCCAAATTTGTGTAAGGTTTTTGGGACCAACTCAACTCCTGTTCCGTGAATTGGAGTATAAACAATGGCGATATTCTTATTTTTCTTAATGATTTCGGGTGATAGTGATAAGGTTGATAGCGTATTGATGAATATTTCGTCGGTTTGGCTACCAATAACACGTATTAAGTTTGAATCGCCGCTAAACTTAACCTCTGAAATATCTTTTATAGACTGTACCTCGTTTATAATGTTTTTATCGTGAGGGGGAACAATTTGTCCACCATCTTCCCAGTAAACCTTGTACCCATTGTATTCCTTAGGATTATGCGATGCTGTAATTACAACTCCGCAATGGCACTTGTAGGTTCTAATGGCAAAGCTAAGCTCAGGAGTTGGGCGTAATGAGTCGAACAGGTAAACACGTATTCCATTTGCACTAAATACTTTAGAGGTGATATCGGCAAACTTCATGCTGTTGTTGCGTGAGTCGAATGCAATTGCAGCCCTAATTTCTGGCAAATGAGCAAATTGCTTACGTAGGTAGTTGCAAAGCCCTTGTGTAGCAATACCTACGGTATATATATTCATTCGGTTTGTTCCAACACCCATAATTCCACGTAACCCACCAGTACCAAACTCCAAATCGCGGTAAAACGATTCAATCAGTTCGTTTACATCTTTATCTAATAGGTGCTGAACCTGTTCCCGAGTCTCCTTATCAAAAGCAGGATTAAGCCACTTTTGTGCTCTTTCTCTAACCTGTTTTTCAAGTTCTTGCTTTTCCATAGTTTTGGGTATTATATTGTGGGGTAATAAGTTATTAAGTTCTTGGTAAAATGAGTGAAAGGATTGATGTTTTTGTTAAAATTCTCCAATTACCTAATTTCCAAATTGACTAATCTTCAAATTATCTCAATTGTTTCAGGCATTCAATAAGACTATCACGCCAATAAGGTGTTGCAACACTATACAAGTTACGAATTTTTTGTTTATTCATCACACTATATTGAGGTCGAACTGCAAGGGTAGGGTAGTCCTTTGTTTCAATTGGATTAACCTTACAGTTTAAGTTTGACAGCGATACAATTTCGTAAGCAAAGTCGAACCAACTGCAAACCCCTTCGTTGGAGTAGTGGAATATTTCTGGTTTAAAGTCTTCAGTTCCTTTATCAGCA
Organism: Bacteroidota bacterium; assembly: GCA_023406715.1. GTDB lineage: Bacteria > Bacteroidota > Bacteroidia > Bacteroidales > Tenuifilaceae > SB25. The sequence continues at coordinate 26,649 of JAEXVC010000132.1, forward strand.
ATCCGAAGGATAGTTTTTGCTAAGTCGTGAGCCCAGGTAGGTGTTCCTGTTTGGTCGAAAACCACACCAAGTTCTGGCTTTATCGCCCCGTGTTTTAGAATTGTTTTTACAAAGTTATTTCCGTAAGCGGAGTAAAGCCACGATGTGCGTATAACCATTCCTACACCCGATTTTAAAACATTCTGTTCGCCAATCAGTTTAGTTTTTCCATATGTAGATTGTGGATTAACAGCAGAATCTTCGTTGTAAGGTGTGTTTGCTTTACCATCAAAAACATAATCGGTGGAAACATGGATTAATTTAGCTCCATACTTTTTGCAAGCATCGGCTAGGATTTTTGGTGCAATTGCATTTATTAGATTTGCTTGAGTTTCTTCTTGCTCTGCTTTATCTACTGCTGTATACGCTGCACAATTTATAAGGAAAGAGGGCTTTAGTTCATCCAATGTTTTTTCAACACTCTCAGCAATAGTTATGTCTAATTCCTGAAAGTCAGTAAAAATAAAGTTGAAATGAGGATAACTATTATGTAAACCTCTTATCTCTGTTCCTAGTTGTCCATTTGCACCAGTAACCAGAATATTTTTAGTGGATGCTGCCATACAGAAAATTCATTTCGGCATTTACTAATTCAGGATGCACTTTATCTTTTGAAGATACTGTTGCTTTTTCGTTATCAATTTTCCAGTCTATTCCAAGTTTTTCGTCATTGTAACGTATTCCACGTTCCGCTTCGGGATTGTATAACTCATCGCATTTGTATGAAACAATAGCAGTTTCACTTAATACAGAGAAACCATGTGCAAATCCTTTCGGCACTAGTAGTTGGGTTTTGTTTTCCGAAGAAAGTTCAATGGAGAAATATTTGCCAAACGTAGGAGAATTTTGACGAATGTCAACAACCACATCTAATATTCTACCACTAATAACTCTCACAAGTTTGGTTTGAGCGTATGGCGAGAGTTGATAGTGTAGCCCTCTAATCACACCGTATGATGATTTTGATTCATTATCCTGAATAAATATCATATCAACTCCTGATTCTTTATATTTCATTGAGTTGAAACTTTCAAAAAAATATCCTCTACTATCCTCAAAAACCTTTGGCTCGATAATTAAGAGGTCAGAAAAGTCTGTTTTAATAACCTTCATAAATTATAATTATTTTTTCAGATGTTTTCTAAAATACTCTATAGTGTGAACAAGCCCCTCATCCAATTTAACCTTTGGTTCCCATCCATTTAGGTGTTTTTTTGCAATAGAAATATTTGGTTGACGTTGTGTTGGGTCATCCTTAGGGAGAGGAAGATAGACTAATTCAGATTTACTGCCCGTCAACTTTATGACTTTTTCAGCCAGTTCTAGCATCGTAAATTCTGCAGGATTACCAAGGTTTACTGGGCCTGTAAAGTCATCTGGAGTGTTCATTAGGCGAATAAACCCTTCAATTAAATCGTCAACATACTGGAAACTACGGGTCTGCTTACCATCTCCAAAAATGGTTATGTTTTGGTTATTGAGTGCTTGGACAATAAAATTGGATACTACGCGTCCATCGTTAGGGCTCATACGAGGCCCATAAGTATTGAATATTCGGGCAATTTTAATCCTAACCTTATTTTGCTCGTGATAGTTTACAAATAGTGTTTCCGCACAACGTTTTCCTTCATCGTAGCATGAGCGAGGTCCAATTGGGTTTACGTTTCCCCAGTAACTTTCTATCTGAGGATGAACCAATGGGTCGCCATATACCTCGCTGGTTGATGCTTGAAGCACTTTGGCTTTAATACGTTTAGCCAAACCAAGCATATTTATTGCCCCCATAACAGAGGTTTTAACCGTTTTGATAGGGTTGTATTGGTAGTGAATAGGAGAGGCTGGGCATGCAAGGTTGTAAATCTCATCTACTTCTGCGTAGTAAGGTACAGTGACATCGTGGCGAACTAGTTCAAAATAGGGATTGTCTAGAAGATGAACCACGTTGGATTTGGATCCAGTAAAGTAGTTATCCAAGCAAATAACCTCATTCCCTTCGGAAAGTAATCGTTCACAAAGGTGCGAGCCCAAAAAACCAGCACCACCTGTTACAAGTATTCGTTTCATAAAACTCGTTGTTAATGTTTGAATTAGGTGATATTTATCATCCTATAATTGAATTTCAAATGTAACTCTTAATTTTTTATTTTCCTATTTCTATTAGTGCTTCATGATTGCTGAATTGTTAAGTTATGTCTACTTTTAATTAGCGAAATCAATAAAAAATTTTAACATTATTTCCTAGAAATGATAAAGTTATGTATTTTTGCAATCTGTTTTATTTTTACAAATAATGTCTAACTAATTAACAATTAGGTAATTTAATGATTAATCAAGATGAAAATGCTGCAAAAGAAGCGGCGCTAAATGCAAAATCTGCAAACGCAGGTTTAGAAAATTTCGATTGGGAATCGTATGCAGAGGATGCAATCTATTCCAAAGACCAACGCAATGAGTTGGAAACAATGTACAATCAAACTCTTTCCACCATTGGTGAGAATGAGGTTGTTGAGGGTACAGTAATTGCAATGACTAAGCGTGAGGTATTTATCAACATCGGATACAAATCAGAAGGTGTTGTTACTATCAGCGAATTTCGCTACAATCCTGAATTAAAGATTGGCGAAAAAGTTGAGGTTTATGTTGAAAACCCTGAAGATAAAAAGGGTCAACTAGTTCTTTCTCACAAAAAAGCACGCGCTCTTCGTTCTTGGGATCGCGTTAATTCAGCTCTTGAGAAAGACGAAATTATTAAGGGTTACATCAAGTGCAGAACTAAGGGTGGTATGATTGTGGACGTATTCGGTATTGAGGCGTTCTTACCAGGTTCTCAAATTGATGTTAAGCCTATTCGCGATTACGATATCTTTGTTGGTAAAACAATGGAATTCAAGGTTGTTAAGATCAACCAAGAGTACAAAAACGTTGTTGTTTCTCACAAGGCTCTTATTGAGGCTGAACTTGAGCAACAGAAGAAAGATATCATTGCTAAACTTGAAAAAGGACAGGTTCTTGAAGGAACCGTTAAGAATATTACCAGCTACGGTGTGTTCATCGATTTGGGCGGCGTAGATGGTCTTATCCACATTACCGATCTATCTTGGGGTCGCGTAAATCATCCAGAGGAAGTTGTTCAACTAGATCAGAAGTTGAATGTTGTTATCCTTGATTTCGATGATTCTAAGAAGCGTATCGCTCTTGGTCTAAAACAATTAACTTCTCATCCTTGGGATTCACTTGATACAAATCTTAAGGTTGGCGATGTAGTTAAAGGTAAAGTAGTTGTTATTGCAGACTATGGCGCATTTGTTGAAATTGCAACTGGTGTTGAAGGTTTAATTCACGTTTCTGAAATGTCGTGGAGTCAGCACTTACGTAGCGCTCAGGAATTCCTAAAAGTTGGTGATACTGTTGATGCTCAAATCTTAACTCTCGATCGCGATGAGCGTAAGATGTCTCTCGGTATGAAACAACTAAGAAACGATCCTTGGGATAAAATTGAGGAGAGATACCCTGTTAACTCAAAGCACACAGCTAAAGTTCGCAACTTCACCACATTTGGTGTATTTGTTGAGATTGAAGAGGGTGTTGACGGGTTAATCCACATTTCTGACCTAAGCTGGACTAAGAAAATCAAACACCCAGCAGAATTCACAACTGTTGGTGCTGAGATTGAAGTTGTTGTTCTAGAAATCGATAAAGAGAACCGTCGTTTAAGTCTAGGTCACAAACAACTTGAGGAAAATCCTTGGGATGTATTCGAAACTTTATTCACTGTTGATTCTGTTCACGAAGGTACCATCACCGATATTTTCGATAAAGGTGCTGTTGTAGCTCTACAATATGGTGTTGAAGGTTTTGTTACTCCAAAACATTTAACTAAAGAGGATGGTAGCCAAGCTAAAGTTGATGAGAAATTAGAGTTTAAGGTAATTGAATTCAACAAAGCAGCTAAACGCATTATCCTTTCGCATAGCAGGATTTTCGAGGACGACAAGAAGGTTGAAGATAAGGGAGAAAAAAAATCTAAGGCATCAACCACACAAAAAGCTGTAAAAAAGTTGAAAGCTAACTTAGAAAAGACTACCTTAGGGGATATATCTGAACTAGCAGCTTTAAAATCGGAACTTGAAGAAAATCAAAAGAAAGACGATTCAAAGGCTAGTGAATAGTTACATTGTTTAACCTTAATCCTGATAGCAATGGAATTTAAAATTGAAAAGCTGGAGAAACACACCCTGATAGAGGTGCTTGAAGAAAAACTTGATACCAATATTGCTCCAAGTCTAAAATCCGAATTAGTTCTTATTTCGGGAAATGGCGAACGTAATATAGTACTCGATCTCAGCAGCTGTCGCTATTGCGATTCATCAGGGTTAAGTGCAATACTTGTAGCCAATAGGTTATGCAAGAATGCTGGTGGTACATTTGTACTTACAGGTCTTACCGATGCGGTTGAGCGTCTTATCACCATCTCTCAACTTGATACTGTTTTGAACATTGCCTATTCAAGGGATGAGGCATTGCAGTTTATCGTTAAAGCTGAAAATGAAACTCAGAAGTGACATTCTCTGTAACTATTCTGGGCAGTAGTTCTGCATTACCTACAGCAAATAGATTTCCATCCGCTCATGTGATTAATTCGCATGAGCGGTTGTTTTTGGTGGATTGCGCCGAGGGAACACAAATTCAACTTCGACGTTACCATCAAAAAATGAATCGTATAAACCATATCTTTCTTTCGCATCTTCATGGTGATCATGTTTTGGGGGTATTTGGATTAATATCAACCTTTAATCTTTTAGGAAGAACAACACCCCTTAATATATATGCTCACCCAGATTTTGAGGAAATTCTCAACACAAATGTGCGTTTCTTTAATGATAGAATGTCGTTTCAGGTTCTATTTCATCCTTTAAATTCTAGCATTGTTGAAACTTTATATGAGGATAAGCATCTAACTGTTTCTACACTACCATTAAGGCATCGAATGCCCACTGTGGGTTTTCTTTTCAAGGAAAAGCAGCAACTCCCAAATGTTCATAAGAGTTTAATTAGTAAATATTCTATTGGTTTAGCCGATATCGTTAGGATAAAGAATGGCGAGGATTTTATTACCCATTCGGGTGACGTAATACCAAACTCTGAGTTAACATTCCAAAGTCATATTCCCCGTTCGTATGCGTATTGCTCCGATACTTTCTACAGCGAACGATTAGTCGGTTTAGTTAAGGATGTAGATTTGCTTTACCACGAGGCAACCTTTTTGAGTAAGGATATAAATTTAGCAAAGCAAACCGGTCACTCAACCGCAGCACAAGCCGCAACCGTAGCACAGAAAGCAAATGCGGAAAAGTTGATTATTGGTCATTTCTCATCGCGTTATAAAAATGCACTTCAGCACGAAGTTGAGGCTCGCGAAATATTCCCTAATACTTTTGCAGTAGAGGATGGTCAAGTTTACGAAATAGTTGAGAAAACAGCTCTTCTGTAAAATTCACAAGTAAATTCTTGTAATATCTCCTTGATATCTTTACTTCCATTTTCTCAGCTACAAACTTCTCATTCTGTCAATTTTTGTTATAATTCGCAAAGCATCTGCTTAAAGCATAGGTGTATTCAGCTTTATTTACTACCTTTGCAAAACTGTAAAATTTTTACCGATGCATCAAAAAGTTGTTATTTTAGATTTTGGTTCCCAATACACACAGCTCATTGCCCGTAGAATTCGAGAGTTGAATGTTTACTGCGAGATTTATCCCTACAATCACTATCCTGAATTAGATTCCACAGTTAAAGGTATAATCCTTTCTGGAAGTCCATTTTCAGTACGCGACCCTAAAGCTCCAATGCCCGATTTATCAGGAATAAAAGGAAAATACCCTTTGCTTGGTATATGCTATGGTGCGCAATTATTGTCGCATACCAATGGAGGAGAAGTTCTTCCATCCAAAATAAGGGAGTATGGACGTGCTACAATGGAGGTTGTTGATGGTACTTGTCCACTTTTTAAGGATTTATCGGCAAGTTCTCAGGTATGGATGTCGCATGGCGATACAATTGCGAAAGTACCCAATAATTTCAAAATAACAGCTAGCACAGCCGATGTTAAGGTTGGTGCATTTCAGGTTTTAGGCGAAAAAACCTATGGGATTCAATTCCATCCAGAGGTTTATCA
>JAEXVC010000160.1 GCA_023406715.1 Bacteroidota bacterium
TTGGGCGCTTGGGCAAACCAACGACCCTGTCGAGGTTCGCAGGTTAATGCTAACCCCAATAAATGCTGAGATTACTGAACGCGAACCATACAATGGATATTTGATTTATCAGGGTGGAGTTCCGGAGGTTGAGGATTTTATTAGGAGGTTTAGAAAGTAATTTTTAAAACAAGTATAGGCCTTACGTTTCTAGCATTGGATACTTAAAAACATTATATTTATCGAATAATCTATATAAAAATGAAAAGGGTCAAGTTTTCTCTGTTGCTGATAATTGTGCTAGGCACAATTAATGGTGTAAATGCCCAAACCAATGATATTAGCCAATTTCAATGGTTGATTGGTAAATGGAAGGGCACTCAGGGCGATGGCGTTTTTTACGAAAATTGGAGTAAAATTAACGATTATACTTTAGAAGGTACTGGTTTTCATGTTGTTAAAAGCGATACTTTATTCAGAGAATCCTTACAACTGCATAAAGTAGGCAAATACTGGGTTTACATTGCCACAATAGAGAATAGCTACCCAGTTCTTTTCACACTAATTGACGCTTTTGATGATACTTGGATTTTTGCAAACTATGAACACGATTTTCCGCAGCGAATTGTTTATACCAAACGCGATGATGGAAAACTCTATGCTAAAGTTGAGGGTGAGCCGGAAGGTGTTCAAATGAAAGAAGAGTATTTGCTGGAAAAATATTAAATAAATTTGCGCTTTACTTGACTACCCCTTAAAGGATTTTAAACCCTTCAAGGGGTTTTTATCTACTTTCTCCTTTTCATTTCGCATAAAACGTAAACGGTATAGTTATCCCCGTCGTGCATAACGGCTTTTTTAACCAGCCTAACATCGGTAAGTTTTGCTTCAATCTGTTTACTTTGAATTGTCTCTTCCTGCTTGCCATTCACACCAACCTTGGTTGTTACCTTTTTATTGTCGTACTTAACGTTACCAACCTGCTCCGCTATCTTGGTTTTTGCATCGAGCAATGCTTTGCTTTCAGCAACATCAATTGTGCGGGATGTACCAACTCCTGCACCATAAAACTTCCTGCTCGACGTTGGTGGATTATCGTACCAATCGGGTATCGATGTAGCATATTCTTGAGCCTGCAGTCCTATTGAGACGATTAGCAAAGTAAAGAATAGTAGTTTTTTCATTGGTTCCGCGTTTTAAACCCAACTAGAGGGTAGTTATATAAAAAACATAACACATTCTATGCCAATAAACGAAACACCAATTTCGGTTTTTTCTGCATTAAAAGAAATTATCATACAATATTTTCCAATTTATTTCTATTTTGCCAAAGTTTACAATTAACCCTAATGCTGAATGTCATGCAGAAGTCAGGCTTAAAGTCATTCCCGAAGAATTTCTGGACAGTTATCGTAATGGAGTTCTTTGAGCGTGGCTCGTACTACGGAGTCATGTCTGTTTTGTCGGTATTTTTAGTTCTAAGTGTGAACGAAGGTGGGCTTGGGTTTTCCAAAGAGAGAGCGGGCATTATTCTGAGTGTTATAACCCCATTGCTGTATATTTTACCTATAGTATCAGGAGCAATTGCCGATAGATTTGGATATCGTAAAACGTTATTTTTTGCTTTTGTATTTATGAGCTTGGGTTATTTCTTTACTAGCACCAATACAACATATGGTGCCGTGTTTATGAGTTTATTACTGATGGCTCTCGGTGCGGGAATATTTAAACCAATAATTTCGGGTACTATTGCACGTAGTACCGATACTAGCAATTCTTCATTAGGATTCGGAATATACTACTGGTCAATAAATTTAGGCGCATTTTTGTTCCCTCTATTTCTAATTCCTTACTTAAAACAACTAGGATGGAATTACATTTTTATAATGGCATCGGCAGGAACAGGGTGGCTTTTACTGCTCAACCTTTTGGTATTTAAAGAGCCTCAAACGCCTCAAACTTCTAAAAAACTAACACAGGTTTTTACTGATATGATACTTGTAATCAAGGATTACAAATTCATACTGATGATTGTGATTTACTCAGGTTTTTGGATAATGTATTTTCAGATGTACAATACCGTTTTATGGTATCTGAAAGAGTATATGGACATGACACCTGTAAATAACTTTGTAAACTCATTTTTGGGTCTCTTCACGAGCAACCCAAACTGGAAATTCGATTCCGAACATGTCACGGTTATGAATGCTGGGACTATTATTGCCTTGCAACTTATAGTGTCATCCATTGTAAAAAACACAAAGGCTTTACCCACAATGATTGTTGGTATTGCATTAGGAACTATTGGGATGGGCGTTCTAGCTATATCAACCTATGCATGGGTATTTATAGCAGGATTAATGATATTTTCGATTGGAGAGATGATTGCTCACCCAAAATTTATCTCTTACATCGGTTTGATTGCTCCAGAAGATAAAAAGGCACTTTACCTTGGATATTCTTTCCTTTATGGGGTTATAGGTAGCGGCATAGGCTATCTTCTTGGTTCATACACCTATGTTAGATTTGTGGATGAAATGGGTAAGCCAGGCCTTCTATGGTTTATGTTCAGTTTAATTGGAGTTGCAACTATAATTGGGCTTTTCCTATTCAATAAGTACTTATCGCCCAAAAAGAATATTTAGTTAGGGGTTTTGTAGATAATTTATTCGCTACTCTTCATCTGACTTTCCAAACGGGAGTTCAACCGTAAATGATGAACCCTCCCCTACCGCTGTGTTAACCTTTATACTGCCACCAAACCCGTGGACAATTTCACGTGTAATGGCTAGACCTAGGCCAGAACCACCTGATTTTGTGGTGAAATTAGGCGTAAATAGTTTGGGCAGTATATCATCAGGAATTCCGGAGCCGTTATCACGAACCTCAACCCTAACTGATTTATCGAATCCTAGCAAAATACTTATACTGATTACACCCTGCTTTCCACGCTCAACCGACTGGATTGCATTCTTCACCAAATTATTAAACACTCTAAGCAACTGCTCCCTATCGGCCATAACTGTTGGCTCGTACGATAACTTGTTTGTTAGTGTAATATTCATATTCTTGTAACCAGAGTACAGGGTTACAATATCGGTTAAAAGTTTATACAGATTAACCTCGCTGATATTGGCGTTGGGCAACTTGGCAAACGACGAGAACTCGTTAGCTATGCTTGTTAGCGTGTTGATTTGCTCAACTAGGGACTCGGAGAATTTCTGGAAACGCTGATCCCAATCCGGAACTCCGTCCTTTTTTGCCTTAACTAAGTACTGTAAACTTAGTTTGATAGGTGTTAATGGGTTTTTAACCTCATGGGCAATTTGCTTAGCCATTTCGCGCCAAGCACTTTCGCGCTGATTCCTAGCCAGTTCCTTAGCACTCCATGCCAACTCCTCCACCATTCTATTATACTCGCGTATCAATTGCCCCACCTCATCGTTGCCCGAATATTCAATTAACTCGTTATGCCCAGCAATATTTACCATGCTAATACGCTCCCTAATCAACTCCAAGGGACGGGTAATTTGAACTGATATAAGAACCGCAACAACAATGGCAAATAGGGCTAAAAGTGCGTAGATATTAATAATTGCGACGATTATGGAGTAAAGTTCGCTTCGCAACTCCTCCTGCTTCGTAAAATATGGAAGGTTCAGGTAAGCAATTGTTTCGCCATTGGAGCCAACAATTGGCACATAGGCACTCAAAAACGACATATCGCCAATCTTCTCGTTACCCACAAACTTTGGACTATGCATATAGGCCATTTGAAACCAAGCCAAATGGCTCATACGTGGACCAAGAAGTTGCTTCTCAAACATCTCGGGTCGCGATGTTACCATAAGCATTCCCGAGGTGTTGTATATATTGATATCTGTATAGAAAATATTGGAGAGTTCAATTAGCCTATCGCTCAACCTTTCCAAATCGTAATTATTTGGTCTATATATCAACATAATATCTTTATCCAACTCAAACATCACGGAGAGCAATTTCTCGCTCAGGTTCTTCTCATTGCGCTGGTTAAAGTTTTTGATATTGTAAAGGATTGTGGCTGTTGCCACCATTACCATTGATAGCACAATAATTAAGCTAATTGCCCAGCTAATCCTATTCTTAAAACTATTGTTCGACGACCGAAGCTGAATTGGGAAACCATTCCATTTAAGCAATAACAACAGAACTATAAAAAAGAACAGTAAGTTATAGGCAAATGAGGCGGTGGTGTTTAATACTTGTTCGCGTGGTCGGCTTATAACTACAGCATCTTCACTATTGGGTCTATATATTAAATGATTATACATCAAATAGTTCATCGTTTGATATGTAGAACCACCCGATTCATCGCGCTCAAACTTTAAACGATACGGAAAATCGCCAGCCTGAGTTATAAGAACTCCCTTGTGGTATTTGGCCCAGGAGTAACCCTTAAGTGCGGATTGTGCGCCTCTACCCTCAATCAGCAATTCAGGATATCCCAACAACTCCCAGCTAGGCCTACTGTCAATCTCAATGTAAAGGTTGCGTAGCTCATCGCCAAACCTATAGCCTATCTCGCCAATGTAACTAATTGAACCACTCTGAAGGTTCAAGTAAAAAAATCGGGAGGAGGGTATAAGAATTCCATACCTGTCAATCAAACTATTGAAAAAATAGCTACAACCCACAGTGTTGTTTGCATCCACAGCAATCTGTGAGTTTGGTAAACAAACGGTGGCACGCAACTCATATCTATTTAAATAGTTCTTAAAGTAATTTTTACGGAGATGATTGTAAAGTTCAACATTGTACTTATTAATATCCCGAATATAGGTTCTAACAAGAGTATCGGTAAGGAGCTTGTGGTATAATGGTGCAAAAAGCACCTCGGCAACAGGGTCGCGCTCGGAACTCAGGTTTATTGCCAAAACTTTTCGGACATCCTCCTCCTTCTGAAACGAAAAGTGAGACACAACAGTAACAGAGTATAACGATAAGAACCCGAGTATTACTAAAAATCCACGAAGTGAAATTGTATCTCTTTTGAAAATTTTAAATCCTATAAAAATTCCAATGGTTATAATCATCCAAACAAAACCAAAAATTGTTGGCATTATACCCATAAGAATAGAAAATGCTGCAACAACAAACAGTCCGATTGCCAGCGCAATTAGTATCCACCTCAACTTCAATCTTTCAAAAAATAGTCTTAGCCAAGCATTTGTAATAAGAATAGCAGATGCAACCCAAAGCGCTATAGAAAAATATCCTATCAAAGAGTAGATGGATATATTAAAAATACGATATGTTTCCAATGTCAAAGTGGAATGTAAAACCAATGAAGTGAACATTCCATCAACTAAAAAAAACGATACAATTACAATAGGGGCGGTTAATGCAGCAATGAATTTCCGTTTACCTACTATCAGCTTTGCCAGTTTTGGAATATTCCAATAAATAAATGCCACACAAATAAATACTAGCGCTGCGTTTACAAGAAAATCGCCAAGAGATGAATTGAAGTTTGAGTGGGCAAAAAGTTTAGGGCCAAAAAGCATTCCATCCGCCCTAATCGGATAGCCTAAGTATAAGCTAATGGCTCTTATCGCTACAATAACTCCAATAAAACCTAATACTTTGAGTAGGGTACGTCGTCTAAAATAATCTATACTAAACAAAAAATGGATGCCAATAACAAGTAGAATAAAACCAATCCACTGAATTACTGGCTTTGATACAGCAATTGAACTTTTTCTGAAATCGTCAACAGGTACCAAGTAAAAATTTTCCACACCATTAGGTCGAACAGGAATGCCATTGTATATTAACTCCAATGATACTCTATAGTCATCGAGCCCCCTGTAATGATTCGCAAAAGTATTTCGAAGATATTTATTCTGGTAAGAATACTCGGAGTAGAACAAGTCAAGAATAAGCACCCGTTTACTCCCGATGCTTATCCACTGGGCAAAGTAGTAGTTACTCTGTAATTTCTGAAGTGTCACCTTTGAAGTATCGCGCTTAAGTGACGATAAATCAATCTTCGATGTCCAGAAGCCTAGGGTGTCTTCATTGAAAATAAATAGTTGAGTTCCTCTTGGGCGAAGTTTATTTTCGGCAAAACCAATCCCTTGCTTGTATAGTTCTGAGTTACGACTACCCTCAGTGCTTTTTATAAATTTTTGGGCCAAATGTTTGGATTGCTCCAGTTCACGCTCAATTTTGCGCTGAAGCTTTTTCGCGTTGGGTTGGTTAAACTGAATACTTGGGGTTAAGCGGAATGCAAACTCCGATATCAGGATTAAAACAGCTGCTGCCGAAATGGCGAGTATTGCTCCAAGTAAACGTTTGCTCATTTAAAAACTAAAATTTAATGCATCAATCTATAACAAAAATCAGGCCTTAAATTATGGGTGATGGTATGGCTCTCCTTTAATAATTGTGAACGCCCTGTAAAGTTGTTCTACAAAAACCAACCTAACCAACTGGTGAGAGTAGGTTAATTTTGATAGCGATATTTTGGAATGCGCTACGCTCTTCACCTTATCCGCAAAGCCATAAGGTCCCCCTACTACAAAAAACAAATCGCGCTGACCAGTAACCATTCTCTTCTCTATAAATTTTGAAAATTCTACGGAGTTGAATTCCTGTCCATGCTCATCGAGCAGAATTATCTCCTGCGCACCCTGAATCAATGGTAGAATGCTTTCCGCCTCCTTCTGCATCTGTACATCAACTGACATCGACTTCGTATTCTTCAACTCGGGTATAACCTTAATCTCGAACTTACAATACCGAGCAATCCGCTTTACATACTCATCAATTCCTTTTATATAAAAGTCCTTATCGGTTTTCCCAACAAGAATAAGGGTTATCTTCATACTATCAGGTCGCTACAATTTAAATTTGGACTTCAATAACAAACATTAAAATTAGGTATTTTAAGAAATACGGCCTAAATTTACCCAAGATTTATGGAACGGTTGTTTTATTAGGGACGAAATCAACCTATAATTATCTTTTTTTGAATGCCTTTTGGCTTAAGGTTTGTTACTATGTTTTACTCTGTAATAAATTAATAGTAAAGCATATTTTTTCAACATGCAGAAAATGAGAAAGATGGTTAAACTTAGACTTTATTTATTGGCACTATTTCTGCTGGTTATTTCAACTGCCGATGCAATTGTTAATCAACAGGAGCCCAAGGATGTTATTAAGAAAGCGGCCGATGCCATTCAGGCTGGCGATGCTGAAGCTCTTTCAAAAAATTTTTACAAAACTATTGAGTTGGAGATTTTTGACGAGGAGAATTTCTACAGTCAAACACAGGCTATACAGTTAATGAAAAGTTTCTTTGAGCGAAACAAACCAGTAAAATTCACAATAAATCATCAGGGTGTAAAGGATTTATCGGCATTTGCCATTGGGAAACTACAAACTAAGAACAGTGTGCTACGCGTATCCATTTTCCTAAAAACTGAGGATGGAAAATCCTACATACACCAGCTCCGAATTGAGAACGACGATGATAGCAACAACCAGTAATTACCTTGTCTATTTATGAACTACGAGCCTTTAATTAATTCGCTAATAGATTTAGCCATTGCCGAAGATATTGGGAATGGCGACTACTCATCGCTATCGTGCATTCCTAGTTCTGAAACAGGCGCTGTTCATCTTATGATGAAGCAAAACGGTATTATTGCTGGAATTGACATTGCAATGCGAGTTTACCATCGCCTTGACCCAAATGTAAAGTTTGAAGCATTCAAATCCGATGGGGAAGAATTGGTTTTTGGCGACTTTGTATTTAAAGCCGAAGGTAAAATACACACTTTACTCCAGGCCGAAAGGATAGTGCTAAACATTATGCAACGCATGAGTGGAATTGCCACACAAACCCGCGAATATGTTAGCCGTTGTCAAGGAACCAAAGCTAAAATACTTGATACCAGAAAAACCACGCCCGGTATGCGCGTTTTCGATAAAATGGCTGTAAAAATTGGTGGCGGGCACAACCATAGAATGGGATTATTCGATATGATTATGCTGAAAGATAACCATATCGATTTTGCGGGCGGAATTGAAAGCGCTATTATGAAGGCGAATCAGTATATCAAAGAAAAAGGATTAAACATTGATATTGAAGTGGAAACTCGCTCTCTAGAAGATATCGAAATTGTTCTTAGGGTTGGTGGGGTTCGCAGAATTATGCTAGATAACTTTTCGGTTGAAAAAACGCGCGAGGCTGTAAGGCTAATAAACGGAAAATTCGAAACCGAATCGTCGGGCGGAATAACACTCGATACAATTAGAGATTATGCGCTTTGTGGGGTCGATTACATTTCGGTTGGAGCCATAACTCATCAAATAAAAAGTATTGATATGAACCTCAAAAAGGTTTAGTTGATATAATGGTTGAAAATAAGAAAATCGGTTTTTTAAAGAAATTTAGACACTCTAATTGGATACGCCTTAAATGGTTTTATAGGCGCGTAGACCGCTTTTCAACACCTGGACTAAAGGGTGTTCCTGTCACTTCCGTAATTCGATATTTCTTTAAAGGAATTGTAAACGGCGCAATAACTACAAGGGCCTCATCCGTTGCGTTTAGCTTTTTTTTGGCAACGGTTCCTACACTAATTTTTATCTTTACCTTAATACCTCATATCCCCATATCAAACTTTCAGGAGCAACTCCTATCAGTAATTCAGGGTATAATGCCTGTGCATGCTTACCAAACAGTCGAGGCCACATTAATTGAGGTTGTAACAATGAAAAGCACAGGCTTGCTTTCGTTTGGTTTCCTCGCGGCACTTTTCTTTAGTCACAATGGAGTTAGCTCTTTAATAGATGCTTTTAACGCAACCTATCACGCCATTGAAACCAGAACGTTTATTCAGCAACATATCATTGCCTTTTTGCTAACGTTTATTCTACCATTTATTGTGATGTTAGGATTTGCGCTGATGTTTTTCAGCGAACATTTTTTGAACCTTTTGGTGGATTGGGGGTTAATTAAGGTAAAGGCTATTATGAGCATTCTTTTATTTGGCAAATGGCTACTTGTAGTTGCAGTATTCTTTTTTGGAATATCTGTAGTATACTATTTAGCCCCAGCTAAAAAGGAGGAATTTCGCTTTTTTTCGCCTGGAGCATTGCTAGCAACCGTTTTAATTATTATTACCTCGTTGGGTTTTTCATACTATGTAAATCAGTTTGGGCAGTACAATAAATTCTACGGTTCGCTGGGGGGATTAATTGTATTTCAGATTTGGCTTTACTTCAATGCTTTTGGGCTTATACTGGGTTTCGACCTAAATGCGAGCATTCGTAGTGCAATTAATAGCCATAAAACCAAAATAGATTTACAGATAGAATGACAAAGGTTGATATTGCAAAACTCAGAAGGGAATACTCCCTTAAGTCCTTGAATGAATCGGAAGTTAGTGCAGACCCAATTGCACAGTTCGAGTTTTGGCTGAATGAGGCCATTGATTCCCAATTGCCAGAGCCAAACGCTATGACATTAGCTACCTCAACTTTCGAGGGCAAACCTTCGGCAAGGGTTGTGCTTCTCAAGCAGTTTGATGCAGAGGGATTCTCATTTTTCACAAATTACGATAGTCGCAAAGGAAAAAACTTACTCCAAAACCCTTATGCTGCAATAAATTTCTATTGGCCCGAGTTGGAGCGTCAGGTTAGAATTGAGGGTAAAGTTGCAAGAGTAAGTGATTCCGAAAGCGATAAATACTTTAGAACACGCCCCGAAAAAAGCAAAATTGGCGCTTGGGCATCGCCACAGAGTAGCGTAATTCCTAGTCGACGATATTTAGAGAACCTAATGTCGGATTTTGACGAGGAGTTTCACAACAAAAGCATTGCACGCCCGAAGAATTGGGGTGGCTATATTCTAAAACCCACCCTTTTTGAGTTTTGGCAGGGACGCCCCAACCGCTTACACGATAGAATACAGTACTCGTTTATTAACGAAAAATGGGTGATTGAAAGGCTTGCTCCTTAGCCTATAAGTTTATTAATTTTATCAAATAGTGCCTCTGAATCGAGCGGTTTAGTTATGTAATCGTCGCAACCACTTTCGATGCTTTTATTTAGTTCCGATTGCAAAGCATAGGCTGTTTGTGCAATAATTGGCAAATCGGGCTTAATTTTCTTGAACTCCAACGCAAGGTCATAGCCATCGGCATCGGGTAATCTAATATCTAACAAAACTAAATCGATATTTTTTTCTTGTTTAAATTGTTTTCGAGCCTCCTTTGCTGTTGATGCAAAAATAATGCGAGCCTCCCTACGCTCAAGGATTCGTTCAAAGTATAGCCTAATATCCTTTGTATCCTCAACAATAAGTATAGTTTTACCCTTCAAGGAAAAGCCAAGGCCTTCATTTTGTTAATTAGGGTTCTCCAATAGTACTATTTCCTTAACCACATCAACAA
>JAEXVC010000166.1 GCA_023406715.1 Bacteroidota bacterium
ATGGGATTTTGGTGATATCCCCACTGTTACAGGGAAAATACAAAAACATGCCTTCCAAACAACAGGCGACCACCTTGTAAGGCTAATTATCACCAACAACAGCCTACAAAATGATACTGTTTATGGCAATGCTTATGTTAAGCCAATACCGTCGGTTTCATTCACTGCCGATGATGTTTGCGAAGGGTTAACAGCAACAATAGTAAATCCTGCTAATACGGATGGTTTGATTGATTGGATATGGGATTTTGGCGATGGAAGCACTTCGAACTACTTCAACCCTGGCACCCATACATACGCTGAAAAGAAAAATTACACCATAAAGTTTAAGGTTACTGGTGAGAACAACTGCCCTAATACAGCAACAAAAACAATAGCAATTAAAGAGAGACCCGCAAAGCCAGAGATCTCCGAATCAATCAACAATTTCTGCCCAGGTACTGAGGTAAAGTTGGAGGTAACTTCTACCACAAATGGATTAAACTTCCAATGGAAACGCAATGGCGATATAATAGATGGGGCGACAAACAGTATTTATACAGGTAAGTTAACTGCTGCCGATTACTCTGTGGTAGTAGAACCAGGTAGTTGTTCATCGGAATCAAATAAACTAACAATTGTTACGAAGCCCGCACCTCCTAAGCCCACAATTCTTGGACATGGTCCAACCATTTGGACTCTTGCTTGCGATAATATGACTGCAACCAGTTATAAATGGTATTACAACAACAGTTTAATACCGGGTGCCAATGAATACCAGTACTATGCAAACAAAAACTATGGCGATTACTACGTATCTGTTAACGATGGTGGTGAGTGCTGGACTCCTAGCAACATATTTAAAGTTGGATTGCCAAATGGAATCGACGATTTATCGTACGAAAACGTAAAAGTATTCCCTAATCCATCCCAAGGGGTATTCAACGTGTCATTAGGAGAAGATATTTCGGGCGAGGTAAATATTCATATCGTTGATGTTTTAGGCAAAGTTGTTTTAAGCCAAGTTTATAATACCTCAGATTTTCCTGTTGACATTTCACAAGTCACAAAAGGTATTTACTACATCAGGATAAGTTACAAGAATGAGGTAATTATTAAAAAAGTTGTAAAGCAGTAAACGATGAGAGAATTAGCAAATAGAATCTTCATGAAAAGATTAATCATACTTTCAGTTCTTATGTTTTTAGGTTTCAATGGCCTTGCAAAAGAGTTCAACGATAAGCAAAAGACTATTATTTACAACGAAGCGATTAAGCTCCTTAAGAACTATGAGATGTACTCAAACCAAATGGCCGATGAAGTTGTAAATATCGATGAACTTAATAAAACGAGCCAAAAACTTATCGACCAGTTTGTAAGCCGTAAAGCTATTATCTACAACGATCTTGACCCAATGCATAAACTAAGTCAAGTTTATGAACTTGAAACTTATGTTTCAAACATATTGCTTTGGTATCCTGACGGGATGAAGGTTTACCTCGACTACGATAACCTAAAAGCAGGGAATATCATATCGCACGGGAATGACATTTACACTGTCGATATCATGACTAACAAGCGCATCGACGGGAACTATCTTAACAAGCAAAAGAACACCAATACAGAGGAATTACTTTTCCGCGTCGCATTTTTTGAAAAGAATGGAGTATTTGAGAATTACAAAATAGCAGGCGTAAGAAATAGCAAATTAATCACCGTTTCCGATGATTCAAGGCTGCTTGCCGAGGTAAAAAGCGTTGCCTTTTCTGAAAAGGATATGCAGCTAATTAAAGATCAAACCAAGGTATTACTCAACGATTACATTAACTTCTTAAATCTTCTTACCGACCCCAAAGAGTCAACAGAAGATAAAGGATTCTACCGCATTTCATTCCTAGGGTTATTCAAAGATTCAACCCTTAGTGTTGCTAATGATATTGAGCCAGACCCTCAAAGCCGATGGATAAATATCTCCAACTACCAACAAAAAATTATCACTGATTATCCCGAAGGTATAAGAAATCTTGGGCTTAATCTTGACTCAGCACAATATAGTAAAGTAGTATCGGAAGGGAATGAGAAGTATTACATCAATGGGTATATTGATAAATTCTTCTCGGGTAAGTATAAAGCCAAAACAGTATATCGCGATAATTCAAAGTTCGACTTCAAGGTAACATTTGAACGAGATGAAAATACCTTTAAAAACTTCAAACTCTCTAGTATCGATAAATTTGGGGTAAATCTTTATAACCAAACAGCAAATACAACCCAAGAACTACCACAACTACCCATTTCGAGTTTGAAAAGGAATGGTTTATTTGTTGGTTTTTCAATTGGAAGCGGATTAACATCATATAATAACCCCAACTTATCAAACAGCTCATTACTTAGCTGGAAGCAGCAAGGCAAATTAGCGCTTGCTGGTGATGTAAATGCCACATGGTATTTCAACAAAAGAATAGGGCTTAAGGTTGGTGTTGGATATATACGCTATTCTGCCAACACAAATCTTAATGGACAGTTTCGTAACACTTCATACTCAACAGATATCGATGGAAATTCATATCAATTAAACATTACGGCCAATTACGACTCTCTTCAAGCATTTAGTTATATATCGATACCCATTTCATTAGTTTTTCACAGCAATAGCAATCCCGAGAAGTGGGGATTTTATGCCGAAGCAGGGTTGATTGCGTCTTTCAACATCAATTCAACTTACAAAACCACGGGTAGCTATGCCACGAGCGGTTTTTACGAACAATATGAAGAACAGCTACAAATCAATGCAAATCCTGCCTTGGGGTATAAAGCTCGTTCAAACATCGATAGCAAGGGCAAAATCGAAACATCACCCTTATATTTCGCCCTAAAGACATCAATTGGCATTACTTACCCTATTAACTACTTCACATCTATTTACGTTGGACCTGAGATGGTTTGGGGTTTAACAAATATTTCAAAAGACAATACCTATACCGATGGGTTTGGCAATACATCATCGGCCAAAAAGATTGGATTATCGAAATATGGTATTAAGTTTGGGATTAGCTATAAATTCTAGTTTAAGAATAATAAAGATATGAAGATGAGATATTTATTGACATTATTGTTCATTGGACTTTTCCTTGCCGGAAATGCTCAAGAACCAACCAAAACAGCAATAAGCAGCAAAGAGGCGAAAATTGTTGATGAAATTAACTTGTCCGATGCCGATATTGAGGTATTCAAGGAACAAACCAAGCAAAAAGTAGAGGAGTTCCAGCAACATATTGTTACCATTGGTAGCAAGGATCAACCTGCTGAAAAACGAAATATGGCCGAAAAGGAGGCTCTAAAACTTTTCTTCAAGGGTGCCGAAATGCAAACATCCGTAATTATGCCAGATGGTTCGGTTACAATACAATCGCGCCCAATGGAGAAGTACCTTGCTAGGCTGAAATCGCTCCCATACACTGCTGTGGTTATTAAATTTTACGACCTTGTATACATATCAAGCTTTACTAAAGGGCCCGATGGAAGATACTACTCATCAGCAACAGTGATTCAGGAATTCACAGGGTTTACTGGTGATAATATTGTTTACAAGGATGTTACAAAAAAAGAAATTGAGATTGTTATTGACCTTGTAGAGGATAAGTTCTTTAATGAGAAAAAATGGATAGTGTTCTTAGGTAATATAAAAGCAACAGAAACAAAGAAGGTGTAATGAGAAATTCTGGATTCTATCTGTTTTTTATACTAATAACATTTCAGTCTGTTTCAAAAGGACAAAGTAACATTCCTGGAATAGAAAAACTTCAAACTCCAAAGGAATACTATTTACAAGTTAAACAGTTTGGAGAGTTTATTGATAGGTTTAACTATAAAACCGATTGGAAAGGAAATTTAATTACCGAAGAATTTGCAAAGAAGATCCCCCGTAATGCATATCTTTTTTACTTAATCAACCAAGAAGATGAACGGTTAATCAATCCAAACGACTCATCGTATAGAGTTATTTGCGGAGAATTCATTGCTTTTATAGATAATCCTCAACTTCCAAAAGAAATTAGTCTATATAGCGGACAAGTAAAGGCTGAGGCTCTTGTAAATATTGTTTGCTTTGGAAAAGATGCACAAATTAAAGTTGAGATGATTCCTGATGTTCTACCCGATCGTTCGGCTCGTTGGGTAATCAATGGAGTTGAGTCGAGTTTATTTGCTTCGAATGCTGATAGTATCAAAAAACATTTTATTGCACCCAATAGTCACGAGACAAGCTTTATCAATCTTAAAAAACTAAACGAAGCCGATAATCTGATTTACTATCTTTCAAATCCATTAGCAAATACTATGATTTTCATAAAAGGCCTTGAGCAAAAAATAATTCAGATTAAGAGCATCGAAAAGGTAATTTATTCAATATCCTTTTCTAATTGGATTATAACTGTAGAGGAATTCAATAGATCTTCAAATAACTCGGGATGGCTGATAAGCAATATTCAAAAACTTTAAAAAATATTTTGGCCAATAAAAAAAGGAGCCCCGAAAGGCTCCTTTTCATTTATATAGAATCTAAAGATTAGATAACACCTTGGTCAACCATTGCGTTAGCAACTTTCATAAAACCTGCAATGTTAGCACCTTTTACGTAGTTAACATAACCATCTTTTTCGGTACCATACTTAACGCAAGCCTCGTGGATGTTCTTCATAATTTGGTGTAAACGAGCGTCAACCTCTTCGGCTGCCCAGCTAAGTTTCATACTGTTTTGGCTCATTTCAAGACCAGAAGTAGCAACACCACCAGCATTTGCTGCTTTACCAGGAGCAAAAATGATTTTGTTTTTGTGGAACACTTCAACAGCCTCTGGAGTACATGGCATGTTTGCACCTTCAGAAACGCAAACTACACCATTTTTAACTAGCATTTCAGCATCCTCCTTGCCAAGTTCGTTTTGAGTTGCGCAAGGCATAGCTACATCAACCTTAACTTCCCAAGGACGTTTGCCTGCTACAAATTTTGAACCAGGAAATTTCTTAGCGTATGGCTCAACGATATCTTGGTTAGAAGCGCGAAGCTCTAGCATGAACTTAATTTTATCACCGCTGATACCAGCCTCGTCATAGATGTAACCATCAGGACCAGAAATAGTAACAACTTTACCACCTAACTCAGTTACTTTTAAAGCAGCACCCCAAGCAACGTTACCGAAACCAGAGATAGCAACTCTCTTACCACTGTAGGTCATACCTTTAGTTGCAAGCATTTCTTGAGCGAAATATGTACAACCAAAACCAGTAGCCTCAGGACGGATTAATGAACCACCCCAGTTGATACCTTTACCAGTTAAAACACCAGTGTTTTCGCCAGCAAGTTTCCTGTACATACCGTACATGAAACCAATTTCACGACCACCAACACCTATGTCACCAGCAGGAACGTCAGTTTCTGGGCCAATTAACTTCCAAAGCTCTAGCATGAAAGATTGGCAGAAACGCATAACTTCTGCATCGCTACGGCCTTTTGGGTTGAAATCAGAACCACCTTTACCACCACCCATAGGAAGAGTAGTTAAGCTGTTCTTGAAAATTTGCTCAAAACCTAAGAATTTAAGGATTGATAGGTTTACGCTTGGGTGGAAACGAAGACCACCTTTGTAAGGTCCAATGGCGTTGTTGTACTGAACGCGATAACCTAAGTTAACGTGAACTTTACCCTCATCGTCAACCCAAGGCACCTTAAATGTTAAGATCCTGTCAGGCTCAACAATGCGCTCAATAATACCAGCAGATTCAAATTGAGGATTTTGGTTGTAAATCTCTTCAATTGACTCAAGAACCTCGCGTACGGCTTGTAAATACTCCACCTCACCTGGGTGTTTCTTTTCAAGCTCAGCCATTAGTTTATGTACATTCATCGCTTAATTTTTTAAAAGTGTAAAACTTATAAGTTTTGATTTTATTTCTCAGGAATAATGTCCTGAAAAAGTTGTTCAAATTTGAGTCTTAATAATGACATTTCAAAAGAAAAACATCATATAAAAACATGATATTAAACAGGTTTTTCGGAATTTGATGTCAATCTTTAACTTAAATAGGCTCTTCTGCTTTCAATATGATACCTAAATTGTTTTTTCCATCCACTTTAATAACTAAAGGCTTGTTAAATGTTACACACCTTAAAAATTCCGTCTCGTAGGAGGGATTCTGAGAATTTAAGTATTCTAAATCGTAAAGTCCATCGTTCATATATGGATTTATTGTTAAGTATGCCACCCTAAAGGATGTTAAGTTTTGGAAAAAATGCGTACCCTGACTGGGGTCAACTCTAAAGTTATCCAAGCCCGACTCAACAATTACCCTAGCCTCCGATATTTGCGACCATTTAATTGGGATTCCCAACCAAGGATCGCTACTACCCCAGCGGCCTGGGCCAACTATTATGTAGTTACGCTTCAAATCAATAAATCGTTTATTTATTTCCTCCACCTGGTGAGCAATTTCCTTGGTTCGGGCTGGATTAAACTTTTCGGGTTTTACGTATACAAAGTCGTAAATATCCTTTACTGTTCCATGCCCCAATGCCGATTTTGAGTGTATAATTGCTTTGGAATAATCTACAGAATCCCAATTAATCACCTCAGTTTGATCGCTCTCAACAATGGGCCTAATCTGTAGGAAGTTGAACATTTTAGGCATGCCTTTCGGGGTATTTAGGTTGGCCGCAAACTCAATCTCAATGTGATTATTCATCTCCTTTTTCCCTATCTCGAGCAAGGTCTGAAGTATTTCATCCAGCGGAAATGTTTTATGTTTTAATATTCCTGCAAATGTGACTAGTTTTCTCCCTTCGTCGTAGTAACCATCGCGAATAATTCCACTATGAAAATCGTAAGTTGATGCAATATACCTCAAATCGGGTATTCCCTCTGCCTCATTAATTTCCATCTTAAGCAAATTCATTCCATCATCAACCTGAGGTATAAATTCTTCAGGATTGGTGTTCAAGGCATAAAAACTTTTCTGGGTTTGCCGCAATGCCATTTCGGGCGAAGAGAGCTGAAGTATTTTCTTTGGATATTTCGGTGAGAAACGAAGTGATACACCTCCATCAACAATCAATTTTCCCAAGCCAAACCCAATGGTGGCAATGCCATCTTCAGGCTTCTCCGAACCAATAGGATAAAAATTAATACTTCGTGCAACACCCGATAATGTTGGCAAATAAAGATTTCCGTACTCGTTACCACATATCTCCTGAATAACAATACCCATTTTCTCCTCGTCAATAACATTCTGGGTTGCATTCATATAGGCCTTACTAGCCCTAAAAAATACCGAGGCATACACAGCTTTAATGGCACTACAAAGCATTCGAAGCATTTGTTCGGAGTCCTCGGAGCGGGGGACCATATAGGTTGAGTAAATGCCTGCAAATGGTTGATAATGTGAATCTTCCAACTTGCTTGAAGAGCGTACAGCCAACGGACGCTTAAATACTGATATTACTTTCCGCAAATCAATTTTTAACCTTTCCGGAAGTTTTGCCGATACAAATGCCTCTAAAACAATCTCATCCTCAACATCCTGCAAAGCTATTCCGTACAGGTTGTTGGACTCCATAAACTCATCGAACAAGTCTGTGCTGATTACAACGGTACGAGGTATACTTATAATAACATCGTCGAACTTGTGGAAAAGGTTATAATCCTTTATCACCTGATTTATAAAAGCCAATCCGCGGGCCTTTCCGCCAATAGATCCTTCACCAATGCGGGAAAAAAACTTGTACTCGTCAAAGGTGTTCCTGTCGAATTTTGCAATAATACTCCTTCCTTTACTCAACCGGTAAGCCGATATTGCATAAAAAAGAAAGTTGCGGGCATCGTCGGTGTTCTTGAAATCTCTTAGGGTCATTGGTTTAAACAGCTGAGCAATTGAAAATATCGCTCTAGCATTCAGCCATTTAGAAATATCGTTTCGGCTCGTATGGTACACTAACGACCTATCGGGAACTGTCATAATAAGCTGTTGAAACTGGCTTAAATCGGTAGCACGTCCTACCTCAACCATGGTATCGGGGTCGCGAAAAACAAAATCACCAAAACCAAAATTGTTGATAATATAATCGCGAATCTCAATATTACAGGTTTTTGAGTACTTATGCACAAAACTAACTCCAAGCTCATCGGCATAAAGTTTATTTGAAAACTCTGATGATTGAAGTAGAAATGGCATATTTGGATCCTCCGTACGAATCAACTTACACAATCGCAATCCCGCCTTGGTTAAATGATCCCTATGGTTATCAACCTTATAGCTAATATCAGAGATAACACCAATTATATTATTCTGATACTTGCGGTACAATGCAACAGCTTCCTCGTATGTTGTAGCCATTAAAATTTTGGGGCGACCCCGCATACGGAGCATTCGGTGATGCTCGTTAAGCGCCTCGGTCATAAAACTCCTAGCCTGCCGAAAAACAATCTTATAAATATTTGGCAGGAATGATGAATAGTACCTCACCGAATCCTCCACAAGTAATATAGCCTGAACACCAACATCCAGAATATCGTGGTCGGCATTCATCTTATCCTCAATCAACTTAATAATTGCAAGCAATAGGTCGGCGTTCCCCAACCAGCAAAAAACATAATCAATAGCAGATAAATCCTCACGCTGAAGGCGTATTGACACCTCACGCGAAAAAGGTGTAAGAACAACTATTGGAATATTAGGATGTCGTGCCTTTAGCATCTTTGCTAAATTAAAGGTGTCAATCTCTCCAACATTAAGCATCGATATAATAAGGTCGATTCGCTCCTCCTGAAGAACTTTCAGAACCTCTCGCGCTGTATGAGCTTGGATAAATACGGGCGGATATCTTAAACTAAGCGAAACGTACTCATTAAAAATTTGCTCATCTATACGGCCATCCTCTTCCAGCATAAAGGCGTCGTAACTACTGCAAATAAGCAACACCTTGTAGATACGTTTCTGCATCAACTTATCGAAAGAGGTGTCGTAAATATCAAGTTGATATGAATTCAGGTAGGATTGGTCGGCAACTAGATTAAGCATACTCGTATTTTTAACTTTCGCTAATTTATGGAAAATTGTTTTATTGTTATGGATTATACCTTAGAGTAACAAAAATAAAAAAGGGGAGTTTCACTCCCCTTCAAATATATTGCTGTACAAAATTAAACATCCCAAGTTTCACCGCTATTGAGCAGGTCATCAACACTTTTAATTTTTGCATCTTTCATTACCTCAAGCACTTGGTCGCGAACATTATCGTCGTAAGTAGTATCCTTTACATTACGGATAACGCCCATTGCAACAGGATACTCAGGATACTCCATATTTGCAAGCATCATGTGAACGCCAGGGTTTGGATTGTATGCATCGTGAACAAGGATATCGTCCATGCTAAATCCACCTTGTCCAATGGTAACAACCTTTAAACTAAGACCGCTTAGAATTAAACCTTTATCGCGATTCTTGCCGAACACCATCTTTTCGCCATGACGAAGTGTAATAATTCTATCCTCGCGATGCTCTCTGTCGGTCAAGAAATCGTATGCGTTATCGTTGAAAATAACGCAGTTCTGAAGAATCTCAACAACCGATGTACCATCGTGCTTTGCAGCCTCAACCATAACCTCGGTGGTTAACTTAACATCCACATCGAGTGAGCGAGCGAAGAATTTCCCCTGTGCACCAATTACCAATTCACCTGGACGGAAAGGATGTTCCACAGTTCCAAAAGGCGATGTCTTGGTAATTTTACCAAGTGGCGAAGTTGGTGAATACTGTCCTTTTGTTAAACCGTAAATCTGGTTATTAAAAAGAAGTATGTTGATATCGATATTACGACGTACAGCGTGAATAAAGTGGTTACCACCAATTGCCAACGCATCGCCATCGCCAGTAACTTGCCATACGCTAAGGGTTGGATTGGCAACCTTAACACCTGTAGCAATAGCCGAAGCTCGACCATGAATACCATGGAAACCGAAAGTATCTACATAGTAAGGGAAACGGCTAGAGCAACCAATACCCGATACAAAAACGTAACGCTCAAGATTATACTTTAAAACTTTCGAAACCTCGGGTAAGCCTTTTTGAACTGCATTCAAAATTGCATGGTCGCCACAGCCTGGGCACCAGCGTACTTCCTGATCGCTTTTAAAATCCTGAGGAGTATATTGTAAGTATTTTTCTTCCATGACTATTTGCCCTCCAAAATATTGTTAAACTTATCAACCAATTCAACCACAGTGAAAGGAAGACCCTGAACCTTGTTAAACTGTATGTAATTGAACTCCTGGAAGTTCGTGCGTAAGTAATTGGCAAACTGACCCATATTCAACTCGCAAACAACCAATTTCTTGTAACGCTTAAATACTTCGCGAGTATTTTTTGGAAGTGGGTTAATATAGTTAAACTGACATAGTGAAACGCTCTTACCAGCTGCGCGCATCTCCTGAACGGCAGTTAAAAGATGTCCGTGAGTTCCGCCCCATCCAATTACAAGTAAATCGCCCTCTTTATCACCATAAACCTCTTGCTCTGGAATAAACTCCTCAACGCGTTTTACCTTCGCTGCGCGAATATCAGTCATACGTTGGTGGTTCATCGGATCGTGCGATACAGAACCTTTAATGAAATCCTTCTCCAAACCACCTACACGGTGAGCAATACCTTTTTTACCAGGGAAAGCCCAACCACGAGCCAAACGTTTTTCGTCGCGTGCATATGGCATGAAATTCTCGGTTCCTTCAGGAACAATTGGAGGGTTAATTGCAGGGTAATCCTTCATACTTGGAATACGCCAAGGTTCTGAACCATTTGCAATAAAACCGTCGGTAAGAAGGATTACAGGGGTCATATGCTCCATGGCAATCTTCCCTGCCTGAAATGCAAAATCGAAGCAGTTACTTGGAGTGCTAGCAGCAATAATCACCATTGGAGCCTCGCCATTACGGCCATAAAGCGCTTGGTTTAAGTCAGATTGCTCTGTTTTAGTTGGTAATCCAGTAGAGGGTCCTCCACGCTGAACGTTAACAATAACCATGGGTAATTCTGTCATAACCGCTAAACCTAAAGCCTCTGCTTTAAGTGATAGTCCCGGACCCGATGTTGATGTAACAGCAAAATTCCCAGCATAAGCAGCGCCAATAGTAGTACAAATACCGGCAATTTCGTCCTCTGCCTGAAGAGTTTTAACACCAAGATCCTTACGCTTAGCTAGTTCAATAAGCACATCTGTAGCAGGTGTAATAGGATACGACCCGCAGAATAAAGGCAGATTGGCCTTTTCAGCAGCGGCTATCAACCCCCATGCTGTAGCAGTATTCCCATTGATTGTTCTATACTTACCCTTAACTCTTGAATCGGCAGGCTTAATGGTGTATGTATTAGGGATAGCATGAATATTTCCCGCGTAGTTATATCCGTCGCGAAGAACTTTCTTATTTGCCTCAACAATCTCCGGTTTCTTTTTAAACTTAATTTCGTAGTACTTCTCAGTGAAGTTTAATGGACGGTCGAAAATGTAATAAACCATACCAAGCGAGAACATATTCTTACTACGAACAATGCTCTTATTGTCCAAACCACTATCCTTTAAGCTTTCCTTGGTAAGTGTGGTGATGGGAGCATTAATAATTTTGAAATCCTGTAGGTTAAGCTCAGTTACTGCATCAAGAGTTTTGTAACCAGCACGCTGATAGCCTTTCTCGTTGAACTGATCGGCATCAACAATAATCATCCCACCTTTTTTCACCCATTTAGCATTGGCCTTTAGGGCTGCGGGATTCATTGCGACAAGTACATCGCAAAAATCGCCCGGGGTGTTTACCTTTTGGTTTCCAAGATGTACCTGAAAACCTGATACTCCACCAACTGTTCCTTGAGGTGCACGAATTTCCGATGGATAATCGGGGAATGTGTTTACACCATTACCAAACAATGCTGATGCATCGGCAAATAGTGTTCCTGTAAGTTGCATTCCATCTCCGGAGTCGCCGGAGAATCGAACAACTACATCGTCCAATTCCTGGACACTTTTTTGTTTATCCATAAAAAGATAAATTAGATTTTTGTTATGCCGATTTCAGCAATGCAATAGATAAAACATTTGCACACCACTGAAAATAAGCATTTCAATTAACTCAAATATTTTATTTAATGATGCAAAATTAGGCATTTTTAAACACAGCAATCGATTTAAAACATATTTTACGACATATTTATGTAAATATGATTTTGGAATAAAATCCTAAAACAACTTAATTTTACAAAAAAAACTGCACTCAAAATGGCTATTATTAAAACACTAAGGGGGGTTACTCCCAAAATAGGAAAAAACTGCTTTATTGCTGAAACTGCGGTAATTATTGGGGATGTTGAAATTGGTGATGATTGCAGCATTTGGTATGGTGCAGTTATCCGTGGAGATGTTAACTCAATTAGAATTGGGAACAGAGTGAATATTCAGGATAATGCTGTTCTACATACAACATATCAGAAAACCACCATCAAAATGGGTGATGATGTGTCCGTAGGGCACAACGTAATTGTTCATGGTGCTGAGGTTCAAAACGGAGCGTTACTGGGAATGGGAAGCACTGTTATGGATAACTCCATTATTGGCGAGGGTGCCATTGTTGCAGCAAACGCATTGGTTCTCGAAAACACAAAGGTTGAAGCAGGTACAATATACGCTGGTGTCCCCGCTAAGTTTGTAAAAAAAGTTGACCCTGTCTTAAGCCGCGATATGAACGAGCGAATTGCCCGCAACTACCTGTTCTATTCTGGTTGGTATAAGAATGATAAGTAAAACAACTCATATTAAATATTTAACCCATAAATTGATATAAAACAATCTACATATATTTTCCTTTAGATGTAAAAGCTATAAATTGCCTTTAAACGTTTTACCAAAGTTACTATTAAACTTTTAAGGGTATGAAAAATTTATTAGTGCTAATTCAACTTTTAATTGCTGTCCCGCTTTTTTCACAAAGCATATCAAAACTCGACAGTACTCTTTGGTATAATAACTATAATAAAGCGTTAGAAGTTGCTAAGTCAGAAAATCATCCAATTCTAATTGTTTTTAGTGGTTCAGACTGGTGCAAACCCTGTATAAAGCTCAGAGAGCAAATACTGGTTAAACCTGAATTCGCTAATTGGGCTAAGAGCAATGTGGTATGCATAACAGCCGATTTCCCAAAGCAAAAAAAGAATGCATTAAGCCCATTGCAACAAAAACAGAACGATGCTTTGGCTGAGAAATTTAACCCTAAAGGAGTTTTCCCCTTAGTTGTAGTACTTAACACTAACGAAAAGGTTCTTGGATTCAAAACCTTTGAAGATGTAACACCTGAGCAGTTTACTAAGGAACTAATGGAATTAATAAATAAAAAGTAATTATGAAAAAGATACTTTTTATTATAGCAATTATGCTTACATCAACTGGTGTTAGTTTTGCTCAAGCCATCGCTGGTTCGGTTACATTTACAGTAACCACAGTATCCGAAGGAGGAACCTATTCTCCCAACAATATTGTAGCGATTTGGATAAAAAATTCGTCGGGTACCTTTATCCGTTCCATGAAAGTTATGGCTGCAACAAGAATACAGTACCTTTACCAATGGAAAACATCCTCAAGCCTTAATAAAGTTGATGCTATTACAGGGGCAACCTTAACAAGCCACCAAACCCATACAGTTACATGGAATTGCAAAGACTTAAGTGGTAATACTGTACCCGATGGTGATTATCAGTTCTGGGTTGAATATACCGATAAAGATGCCCAAGGTCCATATACAAACTACACCTTCACCAAAGGAGCATCACCAGTATCAACTAATTTCACAAATCAATCGTACTTCATTAATGCCTCAGTAACTTACACACCCTCACCAACAGGCATTACAACACCCAAACAACTTCCTGCAACTGTTTACAAAGAGTCAGGCACAAACCGTTATATCTTTGAGGTACCCACAACTAA
Organism: Bacteroidota bacterium; assembly: GCA_023406715.1. Taxonomy (GTDB): domain Bacteria; phylum Bacteroidota; class Bacteroidia; order Bacteroidales; family Tenuifilaceae; genus SB25. Next base: position 13,996 of record JAEXVC010000166.1, read on the forward strand.
AGCCGAAAATGTCCTTTTTAGAATTTACAATGTATTGGGTCAATTAATATATGAAACACAAAACTATTCTGATGATGGAGAAACACGTAGGTTAATATGGAATAGCCCTAACTCCTTAAATGAAATTTACCTCTACCAAATTGAAAGTGGCGACAAAACATACAGCGGAAAATTCCATTAAAACCCTATAATCCAATGAGATCAGCCTTATTAATTTCCCTTCTGTTACCTCAGTTAGTCTTCTCCCAGTTAAAACACAGAACTGAGATTATACTACTTATGGGCTCTAGGTTTGAAATTACTCCATTTGCAAGTACTGACAAATTAGTTGAAGCCTCAATAGACTCTGCTGTTGCCGAAATAAGACGTATAGAAAGTGTGATCTCAGAATGGCAACCCAATAGCGAAATTAGCATTGTAAATAAAAATGCTGGTATTAAACCCATTAAGGTATCGAGCGAACTGTTTGGACTGGTAAAACGCAGCAAAAAAGTATCAGACCTCACCAATGGGGCCTTCGATATCAGCTGGGCTGCAGCACGTAACCTATGGAAGTTCGATGGAACAATGAAATCTTTACCCGACAAAACCACGTTGGACTCTATTGCAAATCTCATTAACTACCAGAATATCATACTCAACGATTCGGTTCAAACAATCTTCCTGAAAAACAAAGGAATGGCAATCGGAATGGGTGCTATTGGTAAAGGATATGCTGCGAATAAAGCAAAAATCATTATGCAAAAAATGGGAGTCGCTAACGGAATTGTTATTGCCGGTGGCGATTTGATAACATGGGGAAGTCCTTCTGAAGGTAAAAATTGGCCAATTGGAATTGCTGACCCTAAAGATCCTAGAAAATCAGTTGCGTGGTTTGAGATTGGTGAAGCGGCAGTAGTTACATCGGGCGATTATGAGCACTACGCTGTAATTGATGGTAAAAAATATGGCCACATAATAGACCCCCGAACCTGCTTTCCGGTAGAGGGATTGCATAGCGTAACAATTATTTGTCCAGATGCTGAGATTGCCGATGCTTTAGCTACCTCAGTTTTTGTTCTAGGCAAAGAGAAAGGTCTTTCGTTAGTAAATCAACTTAAAGGAGTCGAGTGCGTGATAATTGATTTGGACGGTAATTTCTACTCATCAAAAGGAATTAACTTGAATAAATATCAGGTTGGACAACCTCAAACTAAGAATGCGTTTACCATTGGAAACAATAGACAGAAAAAGTGATAAAACTTAAAGATACAAGTATGGTTATCAATCCAAGAATATTCAGAAAACTATTATTGCTTTTGGCAACAGGCTTACTTTTCACTTCGTGTGTAGCTGTGAAAGGATACCAAAAAGCTTACCTTAACGATGAAGATATGAAGTTAAGTTCCCTTCGACTTGAGGCCTACGATAACTCCATTGAATCGTACCGCGAAGGTGCAAGTGGCGCTAATGGAGGCAAGACCGGAGGTGGATGCGGTTGCAATTAATGGTTTTCGACTAATCTAACTCTGAGTATATGAGGAAGTTCTTGATTTTAGGTCTAACATTATTGAGCAATGTGGTTTTTGCTCAAACAGTGCCATTTAAAGTATTAACCGAAAAAGAGGTTAACTTCCTGTTCGATTACTACGAACAGAATGGTGACCATAGCCCTGTTACAGGAGGCGTTGGAACCGAAAAACTTAACTGTGCAGCCCCTTTAACCAATATCAATATTCCGTTCGATACAATTAACAACATCTCTGTAAATGTTGGGGTTGACTACTACAGTTCAGCATCATCGAACAGGGTAGACAGATTTGTTAGCAGTGCAAGTTCTCAATATCTATCTTCGGCTTCAAGTAATGATTTAAGAACCCATTTTGATATTTCGTACTCACGTAATAATCCACTTAAATTCTCGAGTAAGAGTTTGATGGTTGGGTTTAGCAACGAGTTCGATGTTAACTCGTACTCGGCAGGCTTACACTACACCAAGTCCGATGCTAATGAAAACAAACAATTTGGAGTTGGAGCCAATGTATTCTACGATGTTTGGAAGTTAATTTATCCGGGCGAAATACGCGATGGAGTAACCTACAGATTTGGGAATGACGAGGAAGATTACGACACCGATCATCGGTTAACGTCAACCATAACACTATCTTATGCTCAAGTGGTTACAAAAAAATTACAATGGTTTATCACTACAGATATTGTTTACCAAAAAGGACTACTTAACACTCCATTCCATAGGGTTTACTTCGATGATGGACTCACCATCGACAACCCGGGCACCAACAATTCGCTTATTGCCAAAACAATGTTCATTGAGAAATTACCTAACTCAAGGCTTAAACTCCCCATTGGATTTAGACTAAACTACTATTTAAACGATTACATCATTACTCGATTCTTTTACCGGTATTACTACGATGATTTTGGAGTAACCGCTCACTCCTTCAGTATTGAGTTGCCAATTAAGGTCACACCTTGGCTAATGGTTTACCCATTGTACAGGTATCACACCCAAACCGCTTCCAAGTACTTTGCTCCATACGGGGAGCATCCATTAGATGCAGCATATCAGCCTACAGAGGCATACTATACCAGTGACTACGACCTATCGGGCTTTACCAACAACAAGGTTGGAGGAGGCTTCCGGATTAGTCCTACCTATGGGTTGAAACGATGGAATTTTGCACAGAAACTAAACCTTACCTTCAAAAGCATTGAAGGAAGGTATGCACACTACAAAAGAAGCGATGGATTAACAGCAAACACCTTTAGTTTTGCACTTGGTTTTGTGTTCTAAAAACTAAAACTTCATATGCTTCCTCAGGTACTCCGAAGTATACCCGCAATTTGATTTGATTATTTGCTCAGGAGTTCCGGTGCAAACAATCTTTCCACCTGCACCGCCACCTTCTGGGCCTAAATCGATAATATAATCGGCAACCTTTATTACATCGAGATTGTGCTCTATTACAATTACGGTATTGCCTTTTTCAACTAGTTTATTGAGAACATCCAGCAGAACACGCACATCCTCAAAGTGAAGTCCTGTTGTTGGCTCGTCTAAAATGTAAAGGGTTTTGCCTGTATCGCGCTTTGCTAGTTCTGTTGAAAGTTTCACACGCTGCGCTTCGCCACCCGACAGGGTTGTAGAGGCTTGTCCAAGTGTAATATACCCTAAACCCACGTCTTGTAGGGTTTTTATTTTCTGGAAGATTTGAGGAATACTCTCGAAGAACTCAACCGCCTGGTTAATAGTCATATCCAACACTTCGCTGATATTCTTCCCCTTATACTTAACCTCCAATGTTTCGCGGTTGTAACGGCGACCGTAGCAGTCTGGACATTTCACGTAAACATCGGGCAGGAAATTCATTTCGATAGTTTGTAAACCAGCACCCTTACAAGTTTCGCATCGTCCTCCTTTAACATTGAAAGAGAATCTTCCAGCCTTATAACCACGAATCTTGGCATCGGGAGTTAACTCGAATAGTTTTCGAATATCGGTAAATACGCCAGTATAAGTTGCAGGATTGGAGCGAGGAGTACGTCCAATGGGCGATTGGTCAACCTCAACAACCTTATCGATATTTTCGATACCCTCAATTTTATCGAAATCGAGTGGTTGCTTATAGGAATTGTACACATAGCGGCTTAACAAAGGTTGTAACGTTTCGTTGATTAGCGTTGATTTTCCGCTACCCGACACACCTGTAACGCAAATCATCATTCCCAATGGAAACTCAACATCTACATTCTTAAGATTATTGCCCTTTGCTCCTATTAATTTTAAAACTTTCCCGTTCCCTTTCCTTCTTTCCTTTGGCACCTCAATGGATAATGCTCCATTCAGATATTTGGCCGTTAAAGTATCGGTCTTAATCAACTCGGCAGGAGTTCCTTTTGCAACAACTTTTCCACCGTGTCGACCAGCCTTTGGACCAATATCTACAACATAATCGGCAGCAAGAATCATCTCCTCATCATGCTCAACCACAATTACCGAGTTACCAGTATCGCGAAGCTTTTTGAGCGAATCAATTAACTTGATATTATCGCGCTGATGCAAGCCAATGCTAGGCTCATCGAGTATATATAGTACATTCACCAACTTGGAGCCAATTTGCGTAGCAAGACGGATACGCTGACTCTCGCCACCCGAAAGGGTTACCGACCCACGACTTAGTGATAAATACCCTAAACCTACATCGAGCAAGAACCGAACACGCTCACGAATCTCCTTTAAAATCTCGGTTGCAATGGCACGCTTGCGCTTATCCATTCTTTCATCAAGCCCTTGTAGCCACTCCCAAAGATTCTCAACATCCATAGCCGATACATCGGCAATGCTCTTTCCATCAATTCTGAACCAAAGCGATTCGTCCCTCAACCTCGAACCGTTACAATGAGGACAGGTAATCTGACGGATAAACTGATTGGCCCACTTCTCCCCTTTTCCAGAGAGCTCTTCGTTGGTTTGATGGTTCTGAATAAAACTAACCACGCCCTCGAAACTCAAAAAGTAACTCGATGTTAACCCAAGGTTCGGATGCTTCAACTTGAATTGCTCCTCTGAACCATTCAGAATTACATTCAATGCCTCCTCTGGTATCGATTCAATTGGGTCGTTTATGGAAAACTCGTATTTCGATGCAATGGCCTCAATCTGCCAGAATATCAATGAGCTTTTATATGGTCCAAGCGGCTGAATTCCGCCTTTCTTGATACTTAACTTTGGGTCTGGAATAATCTTTTCGATATCCACCTCGGTTACGTAGCCCAAACCATTACAATGATTACATGCACCCTTAGGTGAGTTGAACGAGAAAGAGTATGGTTCTGGTTCATCGTACGAAATTCCGGTGGTTGGACACATAAGGTTCCGACTGTAATATCGCGATTGACCGCTCTCCATATCGAGCACCATTATAATACCCTTTCCAAGTGACATTGCGGTATTTACCGACTGCGAAACTCGCTTGCGATCCGACTCATCAACAACAATTTTATCCACAACCAACTCAATATGGTGAGTTTTGTAACGGTCGACTTTCATTGCAGGACGCATCTCGGTTATCTCGCCGTTAATCCGAGCGTACAAATAACCTTTGCGACGTAACTGTTCAAATAGTTCCTTATAATGACCTTTGCGCCCCCTAACTACTGGTGCAAGAATACCTGTTTTCTTACCTTTAAAATTCTCAACAATAAGATTGATGATTTGGTCGTCGGTATAGCGCACCATCTCCTCTCCAGTATTATGGGAGTATGCTGTTGATGCCCTTGCGTAAAGCAAACGGAGAAAATCGTAAATCTCGGTTGTTGTGCCAACCGTGGAGCGAGGGTTATGACTAGTGGTTTTCTGCTCAATGGAAATTACTGGGCTTAAACCCGAAATCTTATCCACATCGGGACGCTCCAACGAACCAAGGAACTGACGGGCGTAAGCCGACATTGTTTCGATATACCTACGCTGACCCTCAGCGTAAATAGTATCGAAGGCAAGCGATGATTTACCGCTACCGCTAAGACCGGTAATAACCGTAAGTTTATTTCGAGGAATTGTTATATCGAGGTTTTTAAGGTTGTGCACCCGTGCACCTTCCACCACAATTTCTTCGGCCTCGCCTTTTAGAATTTCCATTATATTAGTTGCTCGTTGTTCGTTGATAGTTGTTCGAAATAAAAATCGGCCTATAAATTAATAAGCAGTTTCTCTAAAACCTTTCTCAGGAAGTTTAATTGAGTATGTTTTCCTCGATTTGTTTGTAAGATAACTCTCGCGCAACCAAGGATTCAGCATCTTTATCAACTTGTAGTTTGAATCGAACTTACGTGCAAACTGCGCAATACTGGTAATAGCGGTATCAACTTTTACCTCGGTAAATTGGTACGGTGGATACAAATCCCTTTTATCGAGGAAAAATCCGTAACGCTCAGGATTCTCAAATATCACCTTAATTGCCAAAATACGGAACACGTAACGACCAGTTTCCTCGCCCAAAACCATATCGTAGTATGAATCGTTCTCCTGTCTATCCATTTGTTTGCTAATCCCATTCGACCCAAAATTATATGATGCTGCGGCCATTGTCCAGTTTCCATACTTTTGGAAACTCTTTAGTAAATACCTACAAGCCACCTCGGTAGATTTCTCAATATGGTATCGCTCATCAACCTCGTTGTTAACCTCTAAGCCATAATCCTTTGCAGTTCCCTCAAGTATTTGCCAAAAACCCACAGCCTTAGAGGGTGATACTGCCTGCGATAAACCACTCTCCGCTACAGCCAAGTACTTAAAATCGTCAGGAATACCATTTTTCTTGAGAATAGGTTCAATAACAGGAAAAAAACGATTGGCCTTTTTCAACAATATCACCGTTTGCGAATGCCAGAAAGTGTTCACCTGTAACTCCCTATCCAAACTCTCGCGAACATCAAAGTACTTTAAGGGAACATCCTCTCCAGCAAAAGTCAATTTCTCGGGTATTGGTATTGGAATAATATACGAACTCTGAAAAACTGTATCGGGAATTTGGATTTGCCTTCTGCACGAGCCTCCGTCGGTATTTTTAAACGATGAAAAAGCAAATACGCTTACCACAAGCATCAAAACGGCGGCAACTCCAACCACAACGCTAACCTTACCCTTTGCTGACATAGAAGATTTTTTTATTAAATAACAAATAGCTAAACCGATTAGTTTTATCAACCGACAAATTTACTATATCCGTTTTATTTTGGAGAATGATTTTACTTATTTAACTGTTGATAGTGCAAAACTTGCACCTAGTTATTTATTTTGGCCTATCTAGACAGTTATTGATTCTAAGATACACATCCAACACAACCTAATCTTCCTAAACACACTAATCAACATAGTAAAATCATACAAAAAGAATTGCTAGAATCAGAAAAAATCACCTAAGCATGACAAAAAATATTTACATATTCCAACTCTTAACAATTTCTTAACATTAAATCAAAATCCTTAACTCACACTTAACTTTAAAAAAATAGTTTTGCAACGATTTTATAACCTCACATAAACCGGAATAATGAGAAAGCATTTATCGTTAGCTATAACCCTAATAGCGCTAGGCTCTTTAAATGTATCGGGACAAACTTTGGCCGACTCTATCTACCAACAAAACCAAAAAATTCTAAAAATTCTAGAAAGCAGTTCTGTTTCCACACAAATATTCCTTGGATACAGGTATTTTATGGAAGGAAATGATAATTTCAACGAATTCACTGTAAAACGCGGATATATCAACTTTCAGAAATCCCTCAACAAATATTTATCAGGTAGAATCACTCCAGACTTGACTTTAGATAAAGAAGGAGACGGAAAAGGTGATTTAGAAATGCGCTTGAAATATTGCTATATGGAACTTAAGGATGATAAAAGTTATTGGATTTTCTCAAGTCCAAAGTTCTTAATTGGTCAAGTATTTTCACCCTGGCTTGATTTTGAAGAAAAAGTAAATATTTACAGAGTTGCAGGCACACATTTTCTTGATAAGGATACATTAATGAGTTCTGCCGATTTTGGACTTGTTTCCACTATGCTTTTAGGTGGCAAAATTGATGAAGACTACCAAAAGCGAGTAAGTAATTCATATCCTGGCAAATATGGCTCAATTGCATTAGGTGTTTTTAACGGCGGTGGTTATAACGCATTGGAAAACAATAATAACAAAACTTTTCAATGGCGACTAACCCTTCGCCCGTTACCTAATAACCTCCCAGGTCTTCAACTGTCCTACACTGGAGTTCTGGGTAAAGGAAATACAGAACTATACCCTGATTGGAATTTACACTCAAGTATTTTAACTTATGAATCTTACTACTTTACACTTTCTGGACAATACGTAAATTCTATAGGCAATTACAAAGGTAATTATGCTGATAACAATGGAAAATCATATGAAACAAATGGCTACAGTGCTTTCTGTGATATAAAATTATTTAAGAAAAAGATAAGCCTTTTTGGTCGTTTTGATTATAGAGAAACCGATAAACAATCTTCCATTGTTAAATCAAGACAAGAAGCCATTGGCGTTGCATATCATATCTATGGAAAAAGTAAAGTTGTTCTTGATTTAAGCCAAAACACCTATGATGACAAGACCTTAGGAGTTATTGAGTTAATGGTAGAACTAGCCTTGTAACAATAAAAAAGCCTGACAGGGCTTGAAAACCTGTCAGGCTCGAATTTTATTCCATTAGAATAATCCTGTAATTACACCATTATTATCCACATCAATTCTTTCGGCAGCGGGCTCATCGGGTAAACCAGGCATACGCATAATTTGACCCGTAATTGGAACTATAAATCCAGCCCCTGCAGCAATCTCAATTTCACGCACTGTAACCACAAAATCCTTTGGACGACCAAGTAAATCTGGATTATCCGATAACGATTTTTGAGTTTTTGCCATACAGATTGGGAGCTTATCCAATCCTAGCTTGTAAACCTTTTGCAAATCTGTCCTGGCCTGAGCAGTAAAATCGATAGCAGCAGCACCGTATAGTTTTTTTGCTATAGTTTCAATTTTCAACTCGGGAGTCCATTCCCATTCGTAAAGAGGGTTAATTTGGTTTGTACAACTGGTTGCTATTTTATCAACCATATTCGCAAGTTCAATGGCGCCACCACCACCTTTTCCCCATACATCCACCTCAGAAACGGGCACATCCATTTCCTTGCAAACGCTCTTTATATAATCAACCTCCTCGTTAGTAGCGGTTGTAAAGCGATTAATGGCAACAACAGGGCAAACTCCAAATTGCTTCATGTTCTCAATATGCTTCTGCAAATTGCCAATACCATTCTTAAGAGCATTAA
>JAEXVC010000190.1 GCA_023406715.1 Bacteroidota bacterium
ATATTGAGGCGTTTACGTTGGCCACCGCTAATTTTCTTGTTCAGCGGAGAACCTACCTTCATGTCCTTTATCTCGAACAAGCCAAGGCTCATTAGCATCTTGTTAACGGCATTGTCGAGTTGCTGGGCGTTATAGTTATCGAAACAGAGTTTGGCGTTGAAGTAGAGGTTTTGGTAAACAGTTAACTCCTCAATCAGTAAATCGTCCTGCGATACAAACCCTATTTGTCCTTCAACCTGTTCCTTCTGGTTATGGATATCGATACCGTTAATGCAAACACTGCCTAAGGATGGTTTTTCGCTACCGTTAAGAACATTAAGTAGTGTTGATTTTCCTGCACCCGATGCGCCCATAATGCCCACCAAATGGCCCGATTCCTCGGTAAACGTCATGTGGTGGAGGCCTGTTTTTCCACTTTTAAAACGAAATTCAATTCCTTGAACATCAAAAACAATGCGTTCCTTAATTTTATCCTGAGCAAATCGTCCAACAATGTCGCTAAAGTATATTGGCTTAATTTTGGAGTTACGGATGGAGGAACCATTGTTGAGTACAAAAATTTTATCATTCTGAACTAAATGCCCATTCAGGTAAAGTTCGTGGTCGCCCTTGTATCGAAGGAAGAGTATGTTTGCCGATTCAACAAAAACAATCTTTATTTCGTCCAGAATATTCTCGGAGTAAATGTGTTTTATACCAAGTTTCTCGTAATTTTTATCGTTATTAACTACAAGTATATAGGGGTGTGGAAGTATTTGTTCAAATGGATTAAGAACAAAATCTACAAGAAGTTTAAATTCCGTTTCGGGTATGTAGAATGTTTCGGAAACAGTCGATATAAATGCCATTTCCTGCTCTGTAACCTCACCAACTTCTGGTTTTACAAATTCTAAGAGCTTTATAAGAACAACAACCTTTTGTTGCTGTATTAGCTCCTCGTTAATTTGCGAGCAAATTTTTAAAACACGAACAGAGCTGGATGAAGTTCTTTTTTTCGATTTAGATTTCTCGCTCTGTTTTTCTTGGTATAGGTTATAGTAGTAGTCGAAAACCTTGAGGTACTCAGTAACTAAATCCTGGTTAAGTTGATTTTTTAAGAATTCCTCAACAACCCTGCGTCTGTCGCTATAATCGCTACCTTCGGGTTCATCACCTGTAACTGGGCGGGCAATAATTGCAAAAAGTTGCATTAATGCTTTTAGAATGGACTCGCTCATTTAGGCTGCTTTAGGTGTTAGTAATGTTATTGCTTGTAACCAATTAGGAGCATAACATATCCAGGTGTAAATTTTGTGTTTTTAACATCAACCTGAATAATGCAAGTTACTGTTGATGTGAATTTTAAATCCCAAAAAGGCGAATAATCAAAACTTTCGTTGGTGAAAAGTAAGTTTTTGTCCGTATCGAAAACCGAGAAAACAAGTTTGCCCTTCCTTAAATTGGTGCAACCCACAATTCTGTATGTGTTATCGCCAAAGAAGGTTGTGCGGAATTCAATTTTTTGGTCGGGTTTAAGCGGGGCAAAGTATTCCTGTCCATCAGTAATGTACTCGGGCGGAAAGTAAAGCGAGCATATATTTTCCAACTGCTCTATTTGAGCATTACTGATGCTGGGTAAAAAAACAATAAACGATAAGAATATAAGTAATCGCTTTAGCATAGCTTAAAGGTTATTCAACAATTTTGTTTCGTAATGCACCAATCTTTTTGCTAATAATTTGAATATGATATTCGGACATAATAACTCTCGACTGGCTATTTATAATGATTAAGTTGTGTTCAGGGTCAATTTTAGGCTCACGGTAAGTGTAGGAGTATATAACCCCGTCGAACTCGTAAGCAATATCAATTAAATCATCTATCAATGATGAAAACTCACTGGATTTGTAGTAGAATGGTGTTAAAAGTTCAATTAGGTTATCAAGAGGGTGTTTCTGTTCGCCAATTCTGTTTATTATTTCTCTATTGTTGTTTTCCTGAACAATTTCAGTAAGCAAATACATGCTTTCAATCCATCCACCAGCAATTATTAGGGCACCAATATCATGCCTGTCGTTTGTTTTTAGGTAGAAATCGGAATTAGCGTAAGCTCTGGCAATTATTCGGGTTAGGGAATCTCTGTTGTTAATATTCCGTTCAATAGATTCAAAAACTTCTGGCTCAAATGCCTGAGTAACTCCAAGTTCCTCACTAAGTTTCTTTATTGTACCAAGATAGCTAACCGACTCCTGAATTTTTTCGTAGATGTTCAGGTAACTTAAATCGGTACCATATATACCAAGATTAAGCGACTGCTTGAATGATGTGGTGTATTTTTGATAGTTGTCAGGTTTGTTAACAAATTTATCGTTATATGGTAGGTTTAGTTTTTTTATGAGTGAAGAAACTTGCCAAGGAGATGGCAATGGAAAAACTGAATTATCAAATTTAATAAGGGTTGATAAGGTATCTACAGGCTCATCGGCAACAAGAGGAGCTCTATCTTTATTTTCAGAGGACTTACAACCGAACAATAAAATTAATGCAAAAGATATGGTGGCTATTTTTATCAGTCTATATGCTAGCATTTTACAATATCTCAAAAGTTTAGTGCAAGTAATAAAAAATAAATGAATTATCAAAAGTAACATCGATAAAACTCCCATTAACACTATAATTTTAGGAAGTTAAACCATATTATTGAGTAAATATAGCTGTTTTTCAGGCATTTTAAAATATTGTGGCCAAATCTTTTATTAACAATAAACTAAAACTGATTTTTGTTGTCAAAACTCTACCATTTTATATCGATATTAGTGGCAATTTTAAAATATTTGAATGATGAGAAGAATTGTTATTGCACTCTTTTTAGTTGTTTCGTGCTTGGGTGTTTTTGCTCAGCAAAAACAGATAACATTAGAGCAGGCTGTGCTTAAGCAACGCTCGGAGTTTGGTCCAAAATCGCTAAGCGGTTTCGATTGGAGGATTGATGTATCGTCCTATACTTACATTGATGGCGATAAAATTATTGAAGTTGCAGTACCTTCGGGCAAAGTAACGGATTTTTTGACTTTAAAGGACTTAAACCTGATTTTAAAAACAAATAGTTTGCCAGAGCTAAAACGGTTAAATTACAAATGGGTTAATAGGGATGTTGTGCAAATTTTTTCATCGCCATACTTTATTTTTTTTAATACCAAAACAAAACTGGTTGAGCGTAAACTTAAAGTTCTTGAGAATTCTGCCAACTGGGATTTGAGCCCTGATAATTCAACGTTAGCCTATACTATCGATAATAACCTCTTTCTGATAAATAGTAACGATGAGGTCAAGCAAATTACATCGGATAGTAACCTTGGAGTTGTGAATGGTCAATCGGTTCATAGGAATGAGTTTGGCGTTAGTAAGGGGATATTTTGGTCGCCCAAGAACAACTTCATTGCTTACTATAGGATGGATGAAACAATGGTTACCGATTATCCTTTAGTTGATATTACTCAGCGTATAGCATCGGTTGAAAATATTAAGTATCCTATGGCTGGAATGAAAAGTCATGAGGTAACACTTAACGTTTACAACGTTGCAAGCGGACAAACTATTCCAATTAAAACAGGAGAGCCAAAGGAGCAGTATTTAACCAATATTGCGTGGAGCCCCGATGAAAAGTTGATTTACATTGCTATTCTGAACCGAGAGCAAAACCATTTAAAATTGAATAAGTATAGCGCAACAACTGGCCATTTTATTGCAACGCTTTTTGAGGAAAAGGATGAGCAGTACGTTGAGCCCTCTAAACCAATTGAATTTATAGGAAACGATTCAACCCAGTTTATTTGGAATAGCCGTCGTGATGGATGGAATCATATTTACCTCTACAAAACCGATGGAACTCTCCTAAAGCAGTTAACGAAAGGTGAGTGGGAGGTTACAAGCGTTGTTAAAAACGATGTAAAGGCTGGTGTTTTATATTTTACAGCAACCAAGGAGAGTCCAATTGAAAGCCACCTTTATGCTTTAAATACTAAAAAGGGCGACATTGTTAAATTGACAAGCGGAGAAGGAACTCACTACCCAAGAGTAAGTTCCGATGGCAAGTATTTTGTGGATTTTTACTCATGCATAACCATTCCTAATAAGGTGGATTTGTACTCTACTTCGGGTAAAATTGTGAAGAATATTCTTACTGCTTCAAATCCCTACGATGGTTACGATGTGCCACTTCCAGAGTTGGTAAATCTAAAAGCCGAAGATGGGACAGCGCTTTATGGAAGAATTATAAAACCCATAAATTTTGACCCCGCAAAGAAATACCCTGTGGTTGTTTATGTATACGGTGGCCCTCATTCTCAACTTGTAACTAACTCGTGGATGGGTGGTTCGCGTTTATGGGAATTGTACATGGCCAATAAAGGTTTTATTCTATTTACGCTCGATAACAGGGGAACATCAAACCGTGGAGCTGATTTTGAACAAGCAATACATCGCAATTTGGGTACTATAGAGGTTTCTGACCAGTTGGTTGGTTTAAAATTCCTAAAGAGTTTAAGCTATGTTGATTCTGAAAGAATTGGTGTGCATGGCTGGAGTTATGGTGGATTTATGACTATTTCGATGATGTTAAAAGCCGCAGACCAATTAAAGGTTGGCGTTGCGGGTGGACCTGTAACCGATTGGAAGTTCTACGAGATTATGTATGGCGAACGCTACATGGATATGCCAGATGAAAACCCTGAGGGGTATAAAAATGCCGATTTGAAGAATCATGTTAAGAATTTGAAAGGCAATTTGCTAATTATACAGGATGATATGGATAAAACCGTTGTAATGCAGCATAGTTTAACGCTAATACATGAGTTTATAAAGAACGGCGTTCAGGTTGATTTCTTTGTATATCCTCAGCACGACCACAACGTAATGGGTAAGGATAGGGTTCATCTGATTGATAAAATTATTAAGTATTTCGAGGAAAAACTATAAGAATATTTGTTTGGTTATTTGGTTAATTGATAATGGGATGCATGAAGCCCCATTATCAATTGCCAAATATTTTTTTCTATTTAAACATAAATAAATTATATGCTCTCAAAAATATCTACCCGTCAAATATGGGGTGTAGCTTATCCCATTATTCTTGGTAGTATAGCGCAGAACATTTTGAACGTTACCGATACTGCATTTTTGGGACGTTTGGGAGAGGTTGCACTTGGGGGTGGTGTAATAGGAGGGCTTTTCTACCATGTTCTGCTTATGATTGGCTGGGGAACAGGTGTTGGCGGACAAATAATAATTGCCCGAAGGTATGGCGAGGGAGCGCATAGAACTATAGGTAGGGTTGTTGAGCATATTTTCTATTTTCTAGCTGTAATATCTGTTCTGCTAATTATTCTGGTAAAGTTTTATTCTGGACATCTTCTCGAATTAGTTGTTGATTCTCCTGCAATTTATAGCGCAGGAAAAGAATTTGTTGACTATAGAATATTTGGGCTACTATTTGCTTTTGTAAATTACTCCTTTAACTCGTTTTACGTAGGAATTGCCAAAACAAAGGTAATTACAGCAACCACTTCAATAATGGTGGTTGTAAATATTGTGCTCGACTATGCTCTGATATTTGGGCATTGGGGATTGCCTAAAATGGGCATTGCAGGTGCTGCGTTGGCATCGGTTATTGCCGAAGCAACCAGCTGTGTGGTGTTTGTTGTATACACACGTTTTAAATTTGGATATGGCAAGTATAATCTGTTCAACTTTGCACCTTTGAATAGGAAGTTACTCGTAAGGATTCTGAATGTTGCTTGGCCCTTAATGTTTCAGTTCTTCCTCTCAATTTTTGTATGGTTTGTATTTTTCCTTTTCATTGAGAAGATGGGTGAAGTACCTCTTGCAGTATCCAATATTCTGCGAAGTGTATATATTGTACTGATGATTCCTATTTGGGGATTTGCATCGGCTACAAACACCTTTGTGAGCCAACTAATAGGACAGGAGCGCTCTGGTGAGGTAATGCGGTTGGTTAAGAAGGTGATTATGCTTAGTCTGTCAGCCGTTTTGGGATTGGGCTTAATATGTATTTCGTTTCCAACATTAATTTTGAGAATATACACTAATAATCCGTTGCTTATTGAACAATCGTTACCCGTGTTCAACATTGTGGCTATTGCTGCAATAGGAATGGCCGGAGCATTTGTTATGTTTAATGGCGTTTCGGGAACTGGCAATACAAAGGTTTCTTTTGTTATTGAGGTTGGAACCTTAATTCTCTATTTACTTTGGGCTTACCTAATGGCCATTGTTTTTAAAACAAGCCTAACCTGGGTTTGGGCTGCTGAGATTATTTATGGAATATTTATTACCTCAATTTCTTATTGGTATCTTAAATCGAATAAATGGATTGGCAAAAAGGTGTAAAAAAAGCGGTCACAATGAATGACCGCTTCATGTTGGTAAGTATTCTTATTGTTTTATTTCTTCTTTAGTTCTGTAGGGTTTTAACTCTTCAAAAAAGATGTCATCGTTCGGAACGTCGAAGTCCATACCTTTAATGTTCAGATTATTATCCATATTGAATTTGATTGTCCCAAAGCTAAACCAAGCATGTGGATAATCCCAGTTAATTTTCCATACATCGTAATGCCAGTGCTCTAGGGTTGCCGATAGTTGTTCTGAGTGTTCAAACTTTAAGTGAAGTTTATTATCTTTTTGAATTATCCATATTTTACCAAAAATATCGGATATGTAAGTTCCTTCATATTTACCCAAGGATAGCGATGGTGTTGTATTGGCCACTCTTTTTTCAATTCTACTAGAAATTCTGTCATCGGCCTTTTCGCGTGCTTT
>JAEXVC010000208.1 GCA_023406715.1 Bacteroidota bacterium
CTCCGAGGCTCCTTGGATTAGGAAAAATCCCAAAACGCTAAGAATTGATAGCACAGAGTATATGTTGAAATTGAAGGAGTAAACAATGTTTGCTTTAGATGACGATGCAACTATTATAAACGATACCGACAGTAATAGCAAGCCAATAATTACACCTTTGGTATAATCGCGGAGTTTTCGTCTTCCAAAAAATCCTAGCGAGGCGAATGAGCGTTTCTCTACGAACTTTGCGTATAGCCACACAAATACAATAAAAAACACAAACTGTAAAAGGTTGGCAATTAGTTCTGGAAGTTCATAACCCAATCCTTTAAATGTCATTATAAAAATAGCAGAGGTAATTAATGTGGCAAAAAGAATCCCTAGAAAGGCTACAAACGTAATCCCTCCATGAATTCGCTCCATATTCAAAGACTCTGAATAGAGTTTATTTTCCTTACTGAATGGCCAAAGTATCGATTTTGTCATTTTACTGATATTTTAAAGTACATTTGTGAATAGGACCAAAATATAGCAATAAAGTTACACTTACGTTTCAACATTGTAAAAATATGGTTGTTATATTGTTTTAAATTGCTGAGTTGATGTCGAAAAAAGTAATAGTGGCCGTTACTGGCGCGAGTGGTTCAATTTATTCTCAAAAGTTGATTGAGCAAATGCTTGTGCATAGCGATAAATTCAAAGAAATAGCACTGATATTCTCCGAAAATGGTAGTAAGGTTTGGGAATATGAACTGGGTAATATTCCTTCCTTTCCAAAACCTGTAGTTGTTTACGAAAATACCAATATGTTTTCGCCAGTGGCATCGGGCTCTGCCGCTTACGATACTATGATTGTTGTGCCCTGCACAATGGGGACGCTTGGCAGAATAGCAACGGGCACAAGTCCCGACCTTATTTGCCGAGCAGCCGATGTTATGCTTAAGGAGCGTCGCAAGTTGATACTTGTTCCGCGCGAGTTGCCCTACAGCCTAATCCATATCGAGAATATGAGAACAGTAACCCTTGCTGGGGGAATAATGCTACCTGCAAGTCCCTCATTCTATAGTCTTCCAAAAAATATCGATGAATTGGTTTTAACCGTGGTTAACCGAATTCTGGATGTTGTTGGAATTGAAACGAACCACTACAGGTGGGGCGATACGAAGTGAATTTTGAACAATGAATAACAAATGATGATTTTTAAGTTATTTTACTTAATAACTTATTAGCCCAATGCCCCCTACAGGTTATATGCATAAGCCAAAGTCCCAATGCTTACTTTAGATGATGTTCCAGATAAAATAGTATTTGCGCAAACCTCTAGCGTAGCACCTGTTGTTACAACATCATCCACAAGAAGTACGTGTTTATTTTCAACTTTCTCGGGGTTGATAATGGTAAAAGCCTCCGAAACATTTTTCACCCGCTCCTCGCGGGTTTTCTTGGTTTGGGTTTGAGTATACTGGTTACGGATTAGTACATCGGTTATTACAGGAATGCCCATTCCTTTGGATAGTCCATCGGCGATCTTTTCCGCTTGGTTATACCCTCGTTCCTTAAATCGTTTAGGGTGTAATGGTACAGGAATAATTGCATCGATGGATGAGTATATTTCCGATTTTTTCAGTTCATATCCGAACTCCTCGCCTAGTTTAACGCCAATATCGTAGCGTCCGGTGTACTTGAGTTGATGAAGTAGTTTACGGTATCGACTGCCCTTTGCAAAAAAGAAAAAGGAGCAGGCGTTCTCAACGTTCACCCTGCCCCAAAATATTTTTGCTACCTGATTATCCGTAGAATTCCAGTAGCGTGTACGTGGTAAATGGTACAGGCACGATGTGCAGATAACCTTTTCGCCCCGAACAAGCCCGTTGTGGCAAATTGGGCAAATATTGGGATAAAAAAGGTTTAGAAAATCCGTTAGCACCCGTGCGATGCCCATGACTATTACTTATCGAGGGTCCAAACAACCTCTTTGCCAATAAGAGAGAACCCAATGTAGCCCTTAACGTGAAGTTTTTCATAGTTATTATCCTCGAACCACATCAGGCACTTATAGGTTTTACCCTCCTTGGGGTCGTAAATTTTACCATCAACCCACTCTTTATCCTTTTGGTTGTATGTAAAGCCATCGAGTAGGCGCAATCCCATAATTGGGCGCGATTGTAGCTTTACATCAGGGTTCTTATCGTCAACTTTGGGTTTTCCATTCTTGTTGGGCTCACGTAACCACGATATTTCTCCGTTGAATTTCCCTTTAGCATCCTTGCTAATGGTTACCTTGGAGTCACCGTACTGTGTAAGCCAAGTGCCCATAACTTTACTTTCTTCTTGAGCAAAAACAGCAAATGCAAATAGCATTGTAACCGATAGAACAAATAGTTTTCTCATAGTATTAAGTTGGTTGGTTAATCTATTTAGTTCAATATTACAAAAAAAGTTGATAGGTAGCACTCGATGCTACTCCTTTAGCTCCACAATAAAGCTATCCTTGTAAACTTTGGCAATCTTTTCCTTTGCAGTTTCAGCCTCTTTTCTGTTGCTGAAGGAGCCAACCATCAAGCGGTATATTTTTTCGCCATTAATAGTAGTTACTTGAATTTTAGTCTCCTTCTTAGTGGTATTCTGGATGTCGGCAGCAATTCTAAGCACATTAACCAACTCTTTGTAGCTTCCTATTTGTATGGAAAAGCCTTTTGCTTCCGATGTTTCAACCTTCAAGGTGAAAAGCTCCGTTTCCTTTTTCTTTTCCTCGACCTTCTCTGTGGTCTCAGTTTTTTTAGTTATAGCAGTTTCCTTTTCCACCTTGGGTTGATTTGTAACCACGGGGATTTCTGGTTTTTGAGATTGTTGAACCGGCTCTGCTTTTTGGATACTATAGCCATTGTTATCAACCACCTCAATGCTAACCTTAACGGCTCCCTTACCAACCATTCCAAGACGCTCGGCTACAGATTGGCTAACATCCACTATGCGGTCGGGAACAAATGGGCCACGGTCATTAACGCGCACTATAGCTGTGGTATTATTTTCCAAATTGGTAATTTTAACCAAAGCGCCAAAGGGGATTGACATGTGGGAGCAGGTTGCCTTTTTGTGGCTAAACCTCTCGCCCGAGGCTGTTGTACGCCCCTCAAACTCATTGGCATAGTACGATGCCATTCCCTCCTGTGTAAATCCAACCTGAGCGTTGGCATTAAAACTCAGCAAAACAATAAGCGATAAACCCAATAATAATTTCATAACTCAAAATTTTAATATCCAATGTTTACTTTATGGCTCTATTCAAAAATGCAATAAGCGGATACATTTCACGGTAAACACTCAAAGCATGTTCCAGAATGTTTGGTTTTAGCAATTCGCTATTGGAAAGTTCGTGGAAAGGGGTAATGTGTTTTAACTTAAGGAACTCATCAACTTTAGAGCCAGGCTCAAATCCCCGGGGAAGTTTTTTCAGTTTCTCGGTTTCGTCGAAAACAAAGTATTTCTTGAAACTTTTGGACTCAACAATTTTTAAAAACTCGTCCTCGTTATCCGATATCTCTTCGCGTATCCTTTTCATAATGTCGTTAGGAGCCATATAAATGCCACCCGATAGGAACGATGCGTTAGGCTCAATGTGAAAGTAATAGCCCGCAAAGGGACTTTTACGACCACCAATGGCAATGTAGGCGCCAAGGTTTGTTTTGTATGGTTCCTTGTTGGGTGAAAACCTGACATCCCTGTAAATACGAAATAGGCAATCGGCAGGCTCAATTAAGCCCAAACTTTTATCGAACTCGTTTATCCCTGCAATTAGTTGTAGCAGAAGTTTTTTAAAATTATCGGTAGCTTGAGTGTAGCGGTTTTTATTTTCCTGAAACCACTCACGGTAGTTGTTATCCTTAAGTTCCGTTAGGAACTCAATGGTGGCTAGGTTTACTTGATTGTTCATGGTTGCATTTTTTTCAAAAGTAGCACAAAAAAGTTGTTTTTTGTAAAGTGAATATAATTGTGTAATTGGTTTAATAAAAGCAAAATTCAAGGTGTAAGTTTAAGGCATTTAAAATAATTGAGCAGAAAAATATGGTACCAAAGATTGAATGGTTAACATATAAGATTAGAGTTCCGCAAACAATTTTAACTAAATTTGAAAACTGATATTAATAATATGACATTAAAAAAATATAAAATCCAAAAAGACAACTTTTCAAGTGATGAAGCCCCGTTTAATTCCAAGAATCTTTTAGTACATCCCTTCCTGAAATGGGCAGGAGGCAAAAGACAACTGCTTGAGAAGTTTCAAGAACTTTATCCTATCCAATTAAAACAAAAAAAAATAACAACTTATTATGAACCCTTTTTGGGCAGTGGGGCTGTTTTTTTCAATATAGCCCAGAAGTTTGACATTAAAAGCGCTTATCTTTATGATATTAATGAAGAATTAGTACTCACTTACAAGGTAGTTCAGAAAGATGTTTCTAAACTTCTTGATTTTTTGTTTCGCTATCAAATAAATTACATAAAACTTAACAAAGAAAAGCGACAGGATTTTTTCTATGAACAGAGGAATATTTTCAACTCACAGCGTTTTAATATTGATTACAACACATACTCTGAACAATGGTTTCCAAGAGCGGCACAGCTTATTTTTCTAAACAGAACTTGTTTTAATGGACTTTATAGGGTTAACTCTAAGGGAGAATTTAACGTGCCTGTAGGCGACTATGTTAATCCGATAATTTGTGACGAACAAAATTTATTAGCAGCTCATCAAATATTGCAAATAGCCGAGATTAAAAAAGCTGATTACAAGGAGGTTATCAACGATTTAAATGGACAGTCGTTTATATATTTCGACCCACCATATAGACCGATTAGCAAAACTGCTAGTTTTAGTGCATACAGTAAGCATTCATTTGGTCATAATGAGCAAGTTGATCTTGCAAATCTATTTAGGCTACTCGACAAGAAAGGGATGCAGTTAATGTTGAGCAATTCTGATCCAAAGAATATTGATCCAAGTGATAATTTTTTTGATGAAATCTATAACGATTTCAACATTACAAGAGTCCCTGCAAGGCGAATGATAAATTCCGATTCCACTAAACGTGGGATAATTAATGAGATAGTTGTTACAAATTATTCGATATCGTAAAGATTTTAAAAAACTCTTAACAAATGAATTTTTTAAAAGCAGTAGCTATTTTCTATCAAAAGTTGATTATTCCGACTTTGTTATTTTCTATAATAATTAACCTCTTTGGTGCATTTGTGGTTGGCTCATTTTCTTTTAAAACCCTTGGGATATCCTATGTTCTGCTTGGATTGTTATTTCAATTTCTTATATACGAAATAGGCTACCCCGAGGAGTATTATTTTTACTTTAACCTAGGTTTGAATAAATATGTTCTTTGGCTTTCGAACCTCGTTATAGGTTTGACAATTGGAATCGTTATATCTCTTTTATGAGTGGATTACACGTTGATAGTGTTATAAAAAGTTTTGATAATCGGCAGGTATTAACCGATATATTTTTGGCTTGTGAACGGGGCGAAATTATTGGTTTGCTTGGCAGGAATGGAACCGGAAAGTCAACCCTTTTAAAGATTATTTTTGGCTCGCAGCAGGCCGAAAGGAAGTTTGTAAAGGTTGACGGAAGAATTGTGAATGGAATTTTTGGGAACAGTAAACAGGTTAACTACTTACCTCAACATAATTTTTTGCCGAGCCATGTGAATGTTCAAAGAATAATTGAGGTTTTCTGCAGCAGGACTAATTCAGTTTTGGTTTCAAAGCACCATTTGATTGAACCAATGCTTAAACTGAAATATCGAGAACTATCTGGAGGCGAAAAACGGATTCTGGAAATTTTTTTGATTGTTTACTCAAACTCAAAGTACACCTTAATTGATGAGCCCTTCAACGGCATTGCTCCTGTTTACAAGGATGAGATAAAACGAATAATTACAGAGCAATCTAGGCACAAAGGTTTTATAATTACTGACCACGATTATAGAAATGTCTTAGATGTTGCAACTCGAATTATTATTATACACGATGGCGGTACAAAAGAGGTTAAGAGCAAAGAAGATTTAGTTGATTGGGGGTATATTCCTAAAGCAGTTTAAATTGTTGGTGCAAACAAAAAGCACTTACAGGGTTGCTTTGTAAGTGCTTGATTGTGTGGTCGGCTCGGAGAGGATCGAACTCTCGACCCCATGATTAAGAGTCACGTGCTCTACCAGCTGAGCTACGAGCCGATTTTTAAAGAGGACACAAATTTAATCCTTATTTTATTTTGTCAAAATAAAATTAACCTTTTTTAGCGATAATTTATTCTACAGTTACAGATTTTGCTAAGTTTCTAGGTTGATCCACATTACAACCTCTTAGTAAGGCAATGTGGTATGCCAGGAGTTGAAGCGGAATAACTGAAAGCAATGCGCCCACAACCTCTCCTGCTTCGGGAATCTCTATAACGTAATCAGCCATTTGCTTTATAACGGTGTCGCCCTCGGTAACAATTGCAATAATAACACCTTTACGAGCCTTAACTTCCTGAATATTGCTCACAATCTTCTCGTAGCTGTGATCCTTTGTGGCAATAACCACTACGGGCATTGTATCGTCAATTAGGGCAATTGGACCATGCTTCATTTCAGCGGCAGGGTAGCCCTCGGCATGTATATATGAAATTTCCTTAAGTTTTAGAGCACCTTCAAGCGCAACAGGGAAGTAGTAACCACGTCCAAGGTAAAGGAAATTGGTTGCATCTTTAAAGCGATCGGAGATGTTCTGTACAATTGGGTCGGTTTTAAGAATACGCTCAATTTTATCGGGAACAAGACTGATTTCGTTTATCAGCTCTTTATACCTGTTTTCATTGATAACACCTTTTTTATACCCTAAAAGTATTGCTATCATTGTAAGAACAGTGACTTGTGCTGTAAAGGCCTTGGTTGAAGCAACACCAATTTCCGGACCAGCATGTGTGTACACTCCTGCATGGGTTTCGCGAGGAATACTCGAACCTACCACATTGCAAATTCCAAGAACCAAGGCACCGGCCTCTTTGGCTAGCCTAATAGCAGCAAGAGTATCGGCTGTTTCTCCACTCTGACTTATTGCAATAACAATATCGTCCTTGTAAATTATTGGATTTCTGTACCTGAATTCCGAAGCGTATTCAACTTCTACAGGAATTCTTGCCAAATCTTCTAAAAGATACTCCCCAACCAATGCTGCGTGCCACGATGTGCCACATCCAATAAGAATGATTCTTTTAGCATCAATCAGGTTTGGTATAACCTTATACAATCCTCCCAGATGTATATCTAAGGGATTCGTTGATACTCGTCCGCGGAATGTATCTAAAATGCTTCGGGGTTGCTCAAATATTTCCTTAAGCATAAAGTGCTCAAACCCCCCTTTTTCAATAGCTTCAATATCTAAATCCAGTGTTTGAATGTTGGGCTCAAGCGCTTCGTTGTAGATGGTTTTAAGCACCATCTCTTCTTTTCGGAGTATTGCAACGTCGTTATCGTTTAAGAAGATAACGCTATTTGTATACTCTATTATTGGGGTTGCATCGGAGGCAACAAAGTATTCTCCATCACCAACTCCAACAACTAGGGGGCTACCCTTTCTTGCAGCAAACAAAGTGTTTGGTTCATCTCTACATATTACAACAAGGCCATACGCTCCAACAACTTTTGTAAGGGCCAGACGAACTGCAATTTCTGGAGTAACACTTCCTTTTCGGTATATATACTCAATAAGATTAACGAGGACTTCGGTATCGGTTTCAGATTTAAAAGTGTAACCTCTTTTTTCGAGTTTGCACTTCAGATTACTGTAGTTTTCAATAATACCATTATGAATTAGGATAAATGTTCCGTTCATCGACTCGTGTGGGTGAGCGTTGATATCGTTGGGTTCACCGTGTGTTGCCCATCGAGTATGCCCCATGCCTATAGTTCCAGTTACAGGGTTGGCTCCAATAAAATCTTCTAGGTCTGAAACTTTACCCTTGCATTTTGCCGTGTATGGCTCATTTCCAATAACGCATACACCTGCAGAGTCGTAGCCTCTATATTCTAAACGTTTAAGTCCGTTTATAATAATCGGAAAGGCTTGCTTATTTCCAATATAACCAACAATTCCGCACATTATCGAAGTTTGGTATAAGTTAATCTAAGTTTCATTTTTCGACTGTTGTTGTTTCCAGAGTAAAGAACAACGCTAGAGTTTTCTTTAAAATACTGATCTGGAAATACGTACAAATTCCTGTCTTTAATTTCACCCTCAAGAACCCTCTGCAAATGAGAGGTTATATCTATTTTATAATCATTACTATAAAGCCTTAAACTTCCTAGATAGGAGTAATATCCACTTTGTGTTAATATCCATTTATTGTCTATTTTATACCTAAAGTTTAAAGTTTTTATTGTGGAGTCTGGAGTAATGGTTTCTGGAGTGTATCTACTAACGAGTAATTCTGCTTTATGAAGCACTATAGGCATAGAATCTAACCATTGAGTTACGCCATCAAATTGAATCTTGCCATAAACACCGCTTAAACCCTGGGTATAGAAAACAGAATCTTGAATCGTCGAATCGTTAAGGTATTTAATTTCTTTTGCAGGATTTGCTTTGGTGTAATCATGAATATATTGAAAGTAAAGCCATGGGCTAGAGTACAAAATCTTTGATTTTTTAAAGACTGAATCTTTATTGTTAATGAATTGTGTATAATGATAATAAAGCTCCAGCTTAAAACTTGATTGGCCAACTTGATACGCAACGCCTCCATTGCCAGAAATATCTTCACAAGTTACATATAATCCTTTGAATCTAGAGTAGAACAACTTGTAGTTTGTCAATGCAAGGGAATCCATCAAAAATCTTGCAAATGATGTATCTATGGGTACTTTTAGACTTTTTTGTCCTCCCTTGAATGTTGTGGAAAAAAGAGGTACCGGATTGTATTTTCCATCAATACTCTTTAGTACGTCTGGTTTCCATAAAACTGATGTATCAGTCAATTCATGCACATTTATTGCTAGAGTTTTTGATGAATCTCCATAATAGTTAGATGTCGAACTTGGAGTAAAAATAAAAAATAACGAGTCTGGTTTTGCGGTTGTCCCACCAAAGCCCTCTGTTGATTCTGTGGTGATATACCTACTAACAAAAGAAGCTTTGGTTGAACCATAAATCTCACTATTAATATATCCAAAAACTCCTGAGGAATAAGTTATTGTGTCGGCTGTTGGTCTAATAGTGTAAGCGGAAAGTTCAAAAAGAGTATCAATTTTAATGGCATACTTATCGTCGTCAGGAATAAGGTTGTTTCCTAAAAATTGCGGTTCATTGTAACAAGAATTGAGTAGTAATGCTGAAAGGCTAACTAAACAAAATCCTTTAAATCCTTTAAAATTAGAAATACGCATATTTTTTAATTTATTTCTTAGTATCAATAATTGTATCGTAAAACTCATTAAACACATCAATGTATTTATCTTCGACCTGATAATTAAGAACGGGTTTTTTCAAAGAATTGATATGTTCCATTAAATCACCGTTTATTTTTGGACTGCCAACAATTACACCATCGGAGTGGGCTATAGCCAGTTTGCTCATATTTACGTAGGTTGGCTCTTTTAGTATTTCCACATCCTTTTTTGCAATGCCGTCCATAATAATTTTCTTGCGCACATTTGTATCAAGAGGTGTGCCAAAATCATCGTCGTAAACTGAGTAAATAACCTTCGATTTTGCAAAAAGAGGGTCGTCGGCGTAAGCCTTCTTAATCATAATTGGAGCAAAGGCTGTAAGCCATCCGTGGCAGTGGATAATATCGGGCGACCAACGGAGCTTCTTAACCGTTTCTAATACTCCCTTGCTGAAGAATATGGCTCGCTCATCATTGTCTGAAAAATACTGTCCAGCATCGTCGGCAAGTACAAACTTGCGCTGGAAGTAATCCTCATTATCAATAAAGTAGACCTGCATTCTGGCGCTTTGAATAGAGGCAACTTTGATGATTAGTGGATGGTCGGTGTCGTCAATTACAAGGTTCATCCCGGATAAGCGAATAACCTCGTGTAGCTGATTACGACGCTCGTTTACGCATCCGAATCGAGGCATAAATGTGCGGATTTCCTTCCCTTTGTCCTGGATACCTTGGGGTAAATACCTTCCAATTTTCGATATCTCGCTTTCGGGCAGATAAGGAGTAATTTCCTGCGAGATATACAATACCTTGGTGCTTTTCACTAGATTTTGTTTTAAATTAATCGTCTAATTCCTAAAACCTCGCAAGTGCTTTAATTACAAAATTCAACCATAAATCCATTATTTGAGTCCAAAAACTCAATAAAAATGAGCATTGGCATAAAACCCGGACCTTCGAATAATTTTCGAATCCGGGCTACTTCCAATCCGACCACAAAAATATAAAAAATATTTCACTTTATTCTTTGCCTTTCCTATTGATTTTCAATTAACCAAATTTTACTATGTTTTTGAGCATCATTTTGGGCATCAATTTTTATTATCATTTAAAATTTTACAACCTTTGCAGGCTTGTTATGTTGATAATGTAACTCACCTTTACTATGATAAAAGTACTAAGCACCATTGAAGAAACTAAGCAGATTCTTAGGAAGTTAAAAGGAGAAGGCAAATCTATTGGTTTTGTGCCAACAATGGGAGCGCTGCACGAGGGGCACGTTTCGTTGGTAAAAAAGGCTGCAAGTGAGAATGAGGTGGTTGCTGTGAGTATCTTTGTGAATCCCACACAGTTTAACGATAAAAACGACCTTAAGAATTACCCGCGTACACCCGAAAAGGATTTGGCTATGCTTGAGTCGGCTGGAGCTCATTATGTTTTTATGCCTACCGAGAACGAGATTTATCCTGAACCCGACACTCGCCAGTTCGATTTTGGAATGCTAGACAAGGTTATGGAGGGAGAACATCGGCCAGGTCATTTTAACGGCGTAGCGCAGGTGGTTAGTAAACTGTTTGATATTGTTCAGCCTCATAGAGCATACTTTGGCCAGAAGGATTTTCAGCAATTGGCTATTATTAGGGAGTTAGTAAGGAAATTCAACTATGATATTGATATAGTTGCTTGTCCAATTCTGCGCGAGGCTGATGGTTTAGCTATGAGTAGCAGGAATATGCTCTTGACCCCAGAGAAAAGGGCAAGCGCTCCGTTAATCTCAAAAACCCTATTCGAGGCTCGCAACAAAATGGGCGAGAAAACCGTAGAAGAATTGATTAACTGGGTTGAAACCACCATAAATAGTAATCCTCATTTAGAGGTTGAATACTTTGAATTATCGAATGCTAAAACACTTGAGCCTGTTAGAGATTGGAATTCTGCCGAGCAAATTGTTGGTTGTATTGCTGTTCGAGCAGGACAGGTTAGGTTGATTGATAATGTTATTTTTAAGTAATTTGTACGAAATAATTCCACCACGATGTTTATAGAAGTAGTAAAATCGAAAATCCACAGGGTAACGTTAACTGAGGCAAACCTTAACTATATTGGGAGTATCACTATTGATGAGGATTTGATGGATGCCGCTAACCTAATTGAGAATGAAAAGGTTCAAATAGTGAATATTAACAACGGTGAACGTTTAGAAACTTACGTTATTAAAGGAGAGCGCGGTACTGGTCATATTTGTCTTAACGGACCTGCTGCACGTAAGTGTGTTGTTGGCGATGTGGTAATTATTATGTCCTATGCATCGATGGATTTTGAGGAGGCCAAAAAGTTTAAACCTACAGTTGTTTTCCCCGATACAGTTACAAACCGACTTGTATAACCCAACCAAAGGCTACCATTGAAAAAGGCGATAGGCAAATACATCAACTTTACTATTTTTTTAGCCTTAGCTATTCTTTTGCTCTACTACGCATTCCGAAGCGTAGATTTTAACCATATTGTAAAAGGATTCCAGAGTGTAAATTACTTTTGGATTTTTGTTGCAATAATTGCAGGACTTATTGCTCATATTTTAAGGGCAATACGTTGGGGAATTCTGATTGAACCTCTTGGCAAAAAAGTTCCTCTTTCCAATTTATTTAGTGCCGTTATGATTGGCTACTTAGCCAATGTGGCTTTTCCCCGTTTTGGCGAGGTTGCTAAGTGTGGCATTATTCGAAAAACCGATGGAGTAAAATTTGAATCGTTGGTTGGTACTGTGGTTGTGGAGCGCGCCATGGATTTATTGATGCTACTTGTTTCCACTTTTGTTGTTATTGCAATTAAAATTGACCTTTTTGGAGGATTTATATACAGTAAAATTCTGTTACCAATAAAAAACAAAGCTTTAGAGATTGAGGGCTATCAACTTATAATCATTCTGTTGATTTTATTAGCTTTTGGATTACTGTTTTTATATATTGTGAAAAGCGGTTTGCTTGGGCATAAACTGAGTGAGAAGATAAAATCGATGTATAGAGGTGTGATTGATGGGCTTAAGTCTATCACAAAGACTCATAAATTGACACAATTTCTTGTTCTTTCAGTGTTAATATGGGTATTTTACTGGATGATGACTTGGATACTATTTTATTCAACTCCAATAACAGCCAACCTTACCGTGTGGGATGCCCTTTTCGTTATGGCGATAGGTTCTTATGGAATGACTGTTCCTGTTCAGGGAGGCTTTGGTGCATTCCATATTATGACTGCTATTGCCCTGGGGATTTTCGGAATTACCTACGATGATGGGTTGATATTCGCAATAATCTCACACGAATCACAAACCCTTTTCCTTATTATTGGTGGTTTAGTTGCGTTGGCCTATATCTATATTAAGCAGAGGAAACATCCTAATATCGATACAGAAAAAACTGCTTAGTAGAATTTTTCAGAATTAGCTTTTTAATGACTATGTTTGCATTAGTATGCAACAACAATAGACGATGGCTAAAACCAAAAGCGTTTACGTTTGTCAGAATTGCGGAGCCGAGGCAGTAAAGTGGCTTGGCAAGTGTCCTGCTTGCGGCGAATGGAATACATACGTTGAGGAGCGTATTGCCAAGGATACTTCAAAACGCCCAGGCTTGGTAGATGTTTCGCGCAATGCCACACCAAAGCCGTTAAACGAGATTGAATCGACCAGCGAGCGGAGGATTGATACCCGAATGGGTGAACTAAACCGTATTCTTGGTGGAGGACTTGTTCCCGGTTCCATTATTCTACTAGGCGGAGAACCCGGAATTGGAAAATCCACATTGGCGTTGCAGGTTGCA
>JAEXVC010000220.1 GCA_023406715.1 Bacteroidota bacterium
GCACATTACGTTCGGTGAACACAACTGTCCCGCTCGGATTTTTCACCCTAAAATATACTCTATCGGCATCGGTAATATTATTGGAGTAATAGCCACTAAGCTTCATTCCAAAGTATATTTTTTCGCCAGCTCTAAGCCTTATATTAATGCGTTTATCGGCCGCACAATTGTACATTCCAAAACCCTGCCCAGCTGTTCCAAACACGTTAAACTCCAACCATAGTCTATCGCTCGAGTTCGGCATCAATTGTTTTGTACCCTCCTGAGCAAATAGATTTGTGCTAAACAATACAAGCACTAGCAGATTAAGTAATTGTTTTTTCATATCTGATGAATTTCCATTGATTCAATACAAAAAAATAAGTTAAAGCACCTACCGAAGGCCTTCAACTCACTATGTTATAGCACTTAAAACGTTTTCTGTTAAATTCTGCAAAAATAACAATCAAAATGAAACCAACACACAAAATCATCGTTTAAAGCAAAATTTAAAATTCCAAAATTCCTCTATTGCTGTGATATTCTGCAATTGAGAACTATTTGATATTTTATTAACGAGCAACAAGTTACAACATTTTTCTAAACCAATACCTAAATTGGCTGAAATTGTTATCTAACAAACAATGATGTTGATGAAAGGTGGGTATAGGTTACATCAATGTTACAAACAGGGTGTTGAGTTGATTTATTTCAGACTATTCAACAAAAGCCAGACAGAAAGAAGCACCGATGTTTTCAAGGAATCTTCGCTGGCAATAAAGTTTGAGGAGTGAAGTTGCAAGTGTTCCGCTTTAGGCGCACCAACTCCTATTCTAAAAAATACTGAAGGGATTTGTTGCGAAAAATAGGCAAAGTCGTCGGTTGTCATTCTTGGCTCAAGATCCACAACTTTATCAAATCCAAGCAACTCGTTGGCAAGTTTTTTTGCATTGCCAGTTAATGCCGGATTATTGTAAACTGAAGGGTATCCCTTTCGGATTTCAACATTGCAACTACCTCCCATAGATTGGGCTATGCCATTTGCTTTCGTCTCAATTAACGAATGTGCCTTATCTCTCCATCCCTCATCCATGGTGCGGAATGTTCCTTCAATTCTAACTTCGTTAGGAATAACATTGGTTGCACCATTGGCCTCAACTTTACCAAAGGAAAGCACTGTAGGGACTAAAGCAGGAGCACTTCGACTAACTATAGTTTGAAGATTTAGTATAATGTTAGACGCTATCACAACCGGGTCAATAAGAGTATGGGGCAAAGCAGCATGACCTCCCTTCCCTTTAACGGTTAAGTATACCTCATCACCCGAAGCCATATAACGACCAGCACAAAAACCAACCTTACCTACCTCCATCTCTGGTAAAACATGAAGTCCAAGCATTATATCGGGCATAACCGATTTAAATTCTGCAGAATCTAATATGGCCATAGCCCCACCAGGCAACTGCTCTTCGCCCGACTCAAAAACCAAAATTACACGGCCAGCCCAATGGTTTCGTAACTCATGCATTATTAGCCCGGTTCCAATAACCGAAGCCATGTGGATATCGTGACCGCAAGCATGCATTACGCCGTCATTCCTGGAAGAAAAGTCCAGATTAACCCTCTCTTGTATTGGCAAAGCATCCAACTCAGCCCTTATGCCAATGGTTTTTCCCTCAGCATTCCCATCGATTACTGCAATAAAACTATGCTGTTTATTAATTGGAATTATTCTTATGCCTTCATTGGCCAGAATGGATTGAATATATTTTGATGTTAACTCCTCTTTGAACGACAACTCTGGATTCCTGTGTATATCTCTACGATATTCAATAATTCTAGAATTATACTTTTGAACTAGACTCAGAATTTTTTCTCTTAAATTATCCATAAACTTTATATCACTATAAGACTGTCAGATATTCGCTTTTAATAAAGCAAATTTAAGATTGTTTTTTGGGGAAGAGTAGTTGATTCCAAAATAATTGGTGTTATGATTAAACTTTTATACTTTTGAATTCGTTCAAGTTATTCAAATTCACTACCATTAAATACTTATACAATGAAAAAGTTTTTAATTTTCCTCTTGTTGTTTGTGGCTGTATCAGAGCTATTTGCACAACAAAACAATGCAAAAATCAGTTTTAGCACAGAAAAGTATAACTACGGAACAATCAAAGAAGATGATGAAACTGCCTATTACGACTTTGATTTTAAAAATACTGGAGCAACGCCTTTAATTATCCAAAGAGTTTCAACTTCGTGTGGATGTACAACTCCCGAATGGCCTAAAGAGCCTATAGCTCCTGGGAAAAGCGGAAAAATAAGGGTAGGATATGACCCCAAAGGTAGGCCTGGTCCTTTCTCGAAAACAATCTCAGTTTACTCTAACGCCGATGTGAATGTTGTGGTACTTCAAATTTCCGGAGAGGTTTTGCCACATGTTAAAACAATTGATGAAATGTATAGAATTCCTATTGGAGATTTAAGGTTTGAGAAAAACCACTTTGCATTGGGCAGATTATTCTTAAATAAAGTTGTAACCGATACCCTTAAGTTTATAAACAAAGGTTCAACCCCAATAAAAGTTGCTGCCAACACTCAAGCGTTTAATTACATGAAGGTGACAATTACTCCACAAACAGTTAAGCCTAATGAGTTTGGAAACATTATACTTAATTACGATGCCAAAACTCGCAATGATTGGGGTTTTGTGGTAGACCGATTCGCACTCATATTGAATGACGAACCAATAATGAACAACCCTATTACCATAACTGCTAGCATTGAGGAGGATTACTCAAACTTCACCCAAAAAGATTATGAAAACGCTCCCGTTGCAGAATTTAACACTACTAGCTATGATTATGGTAATATTGTGGAAGGCGAACCTGCTCAATTCGACTTTGTAATTAAAAATTCCGGCAAGAGCGATTTAATAATCCGTAAAGTTAAAGCTAGCTGTGGATGTACAACTGTTGAGCCAGAGAAAAACCTTTTAAAAGTGGGCGAGTCAACCACTATCAAGGCCGTTTTCAGAACAAATGGATACTCCGGACAGCAAGGAAAATCTATAACCGTTATTACAAACGATCCTAAAAAATCAACGATAATTCTTCGTTTAAGTGGAACTATTACAAAAAAACAGCAGTAACAGTAATTTGATAATAATTCCAAGGACGACCGAAAGTCGTCCTTTTTTTATGATACCATCATTGTTGAAAAGCTATGCTAAACAATATCCTTTTAAATTAGGTTTGTAATTAGCCATTAAATAAATTCGCAGAGGAAAAGTTCAGTTTGATGAAAGAGAAAGAGAATAAAAGTGCCCTTATTGTTAACCCGGGAATTGAGCAACCACCCTCAGTTAACGAAGATGCTATAAGACGTTTTAAGGAACGAAAACGCAAACTTCTGACTGTTGATGAGTATATAGATGGTATTTTAAATAAGAATATTACCATACTCAGCCAGGCAATAACGCTGATTGAAAGTTCGCTACCGCATCATCACGAGTTGGGTCAGCAACTAATTGAGCGCTGTCTACCATATTCAGGGAACTCTATACGAATTGGAATAACTGGCGTACCCGGTGTTGGTAAAAGTACTTTCATAGAGTCTCTGGGAACAACAATTACATCGCAAGGGCATAAACTTGCTGTACTAGCCATTGACCCAAGTAGCGAACGCAGCAAGGGAAGTATTCTTGGGGACAAAACCCGAATGGAGGATTTGAGCGCCGACCCTAATGCATTTATTCGTCCTTCGCCATCGGCGGGCTCGCTGGGCGGTGTTGCACGCAAAACCCGCGAAACAATTATCC
>JAEXVC010000232.1 GCA_023406715.1 Bacteroidota bacterium
ATTCAATTCCATCCAGAGGTTTATCACTCAACAGAAGGTTCTAAGTTATTAAAGAACTTTGTGGTTGGTATTTGTGGTTGTGACCAATCGTGGACACCCGCTTCGTTCATTGAGGAATCTATTGCAATGTTAAGGAAAACCCTCGGAAACGATAAAGTTGTTCTTGGCTTATCAGGGGGCGTTGATTCATCAGTAGCCGCAATTCTTCTGCATAAGGCCATCGGAAAGAATCTTACCTGTATTTTTGTTGATAACGGTTTGCTTCGTAAAAATGAGTTTCACGATGTGCTCGATTCCTACCAGCATTTAGGCTTAAATGTAATTGGTGTTGATGCAAGTCAGAAATTTTATAACGATTTAAAGGGAGTGACTGACCCTGAGGCAAAGCGAAAGGTTATTGGTCGCGATTTTGTTGAGGTATTTGACGTTGAGGCAAAGAAACTAACCGATGTTAAATGGTTAGGTCAAGGTACAATTTACCCCGATGTTATTGAGTCAGTATCAGTTAAAGGTCCATCTGCAACAATAAAGTCGCATCACAATGTTGGTGGCTTGCCTGAGAAGATGAATCTTAAGGTAATAGAGCCATTAAAACTACTTTTCAAGGACGAGGTTCGTTTAGTTGGTAAGGAGTTAGGTTTACCTGCGGCTATTCTTGGCCGTCATCCATTCCCAGGTCCTGGTCTAGGTATTCGTATTCTTGGCGAGGTAACTGCCGAAAAGGTTAAGTTGCTCCAGGAGGCCGATAGTATTTATGTTCAAGGATTGAAGGAAACAGGCTTATACGAGAAAATTTGGCAGGCAGGAGTTATTCTATTGCCAGTTCAGTCCGTAGGAGTTATGGGCGATGAGCGTACATACGAGTTTGTGGTTGCATTAAGAGCCGTAACCTCTACCGACGGAATGACGGCAGATTGGTATCCATTTCCCCACGAATTCTTGGCACGAATTTCGAACGAAATAATTAACAGGGTTAAGGGCATAAATAGGGTTGTTTACGATGTTAGTTCTAAACCACCTGCCACAATTGAGTGGGAATAAGTTAGTTGCCTTTGAACTTAATTTGCTTTTTTAGGTTTTACTTTTTCACTTCATATAATTGTCATGATTAGACGGTTTGTAATTCTATCGGCTTTAGTAATTTCTACTATTTTGAGTGTTAGCGCTCAACAGCCATCTTCAAGTTTCAGCGCATACAAATTTGTGCGTTTCATTCAGTATTTGTCTGGTAATTATGTAGATACAATCAATGTAAACAAATTGGTTGATAATGCTCTTATTGAAATTTTAGAGCAGCTCGATCCGCACTCAATCTATATATCCAAGGAGGATGTTCAGGCTATGAATGAGCCGCTAGAGGGTAATTTTGAGGGTATTGGCGTTGAGTTCAATATCATGAACGATACTTTGATGGTGGTTAACCCAATTTCCGGTGGTCCATCAGAGCGTGTTGGAATATTGGCTGGCGATAGAATTATAGCAATTGATGGTAAGAGTATTACCAATATTGGATTAAAGATACCAGATGTTCACAAGTATCTTCGAGGTGCAAAAGGGACAAAAGTAACTGTTCAAATAGCCCGTCGAGGTGTTGAAAACCCATTGGAATTTACAATCACTCGAGATAAAATTCCAATTTACAGCATTGATGCTACCTATATGGCTCAACCAGGTGTTGGCTATATTAAGGTGAATAGGTTTGCTGCTACCACCGATCAGGAATTTGCCGAGGCTATGGAAAAACTTGGCAAGCAAAAAATGAAAGATGTTATTATTGATTTAAGGAATAACGGTGGTGGGTTGCTTAATACAGCTTACGAAATGGCCAATCATTTTTTTGAAGCTGGAAAACTTATTGTTTACACCGAGGGAAGAAATAGCCCTCGTACAAATTTCTTCTCCGACACAAAAGGCCCTCTATTTAAGGGCAGAGTTATTGTTCTGATAGATGAGGGTTCTGCATCGGCTAGTGAGATTTTAGCAGGAGCTCTTCAGGATTGGGATAGAGCGATAATTGTAGGACGTCGTTCTTTCGGTAAAGGCTTAGTTCAGAATCAGTTACCGTTGCCCGATGGTTCGATGATTCGTTTAACTGTTGCGCGTTATTTCACGCCAACTGGTCGGGCTATTCAGCGTCCTTATAACAATGGAAATGTTGAAAAGTATTACTCCGATTTGAATGATAGGTTTACGAAGGGCGAACTATTTAATTTGGACAGCATACACTTGCCCGATTCCTTGAAGTATAAAACATTGGCCAAAGGAAAAACTGTTTATGGTGGTGGTGGAATTATGCCCGATGTTTTTGTTCCGCTCGATACCACTTTCTATTCAGAGTATTACGGAAAGTTGGTTCGTTCTGGGTTAATTAACCAGTTTACCGTTTCGTGGGTCGACTCAAATAGGAAACAACTTTTGGCCGATTACCCGAAATTTGATAAATTTAAGAAGAACTTTCAGGTAACCGATGCAATGCTTGAGGAGATAGTTAAAATGGCCGAAAAGCAGAAAATTGCTCGCGATGATGCCGGGTTAAAGCACTCATCGAATGAACTTAAAAAACAGATTAAAGGATTAATTGCTCAATCAATATTTACTACTAGTCATTATTTTGAAGTTACCAATGAGGAAAACGATGCTCTTTTAAAGGCTTTAGAAATTTTGAATAATTGGGATAAATACAAGCACTTAGTTAAAGAGTAATAAGTTTATATATGCATTTTAAACCGACCTCCGGGAGGAGGTCACTTTATCATTAATTTAAATGGAAAAATTAGAAGCGTTCAGACAGTTAGGTCTGTCTGAAAAAGCATTGGAGGCTATCCAGGCCAAGGGGTTTGAGCAACCATCGCCCATTCAAAAGATTACAATACCCGTACTTTTGACCGAGAGTGGCGATGTTATTGCACAGGCGCAAACTGGAACAGGTAAAACCGCTGCATTCGGTTTACCAATAATTGAAATGTTGGAGGGTCAACCCTCTGGGATTAAAGCATTAGTGCTTGTCCCAACCCGCGAATTGGCTCTACAGGTGTGCGATGAGATTATCTCGTTAGCTGCAAAACGTGTTGTTGTTGCAGCAGTTTACGGCGGACAGTCTATTTCTGAACAACAACGTAGAATTAAAAAAGGCGTAGATGTTGTTGTTGGTACACCCGGTAGAATTCTTGACCTTATCAGCCGTGGCGATTTAGATTTTAGCAAACTTATGATGTTTGTGCTCGATGAGGCTGATGAGATGCTAAATATGGGCTTTATTGATGATATCGAAGAAATCATGAAGCATACGCCCAAGGAGAAACGTACCTTACTTTTCTCCGCAACTATGCCCGATAGAATCGCGAAGTTGGCAAAACGATATATGAATAACCCTAAGAAGTTGGAGGTTGACAGAGCTCAGCCCACAACAGGCCTAACAGATCAGATTTATTTTGAGGTTAGGGAGGGCGACAAATTTGATGCGTTAACCCGTATCATTGATATAGAGCCTGAGTTTTATGGTTTGGTTTTCTGCCGTACACGTAACGATGTTGATACAGTTACATCAAAGTTAATTGAACGTGGTTACGGTGCAGAGGGTTTGCATGGTGAAATTACTCAGGCACAACGCGAGAAAACTCTTGCAAAATTCCGTAAACGTTACATCAATGTACTTGTAGCAACCGATGTGGCTGCTCGTGGTATTGATATTGCAGACTTATCACACGTTATAAACTACAGTTTACCTCAGGATCCGGAATCGTACATTCACCGTATTGGCCGTACTGGTCGTGCAGGTAAGCAGGGCACCGCAATAACCTTTGTATCGCCCGATGAATATCGTAAACTAGTATTTGTTCAAAAAGCTACCAAGGTAAGTATCCGTAAGGAGATTCTTCCAAATGCACAAGATATTGTTGCCGTTAAGAAGGAGAAAATCAAGGACGAACTTGTTGAAATAATAAAGCAGGGTAGTTACGAGGATTACTTGGGAATGGCCGAGGATTTAATTGAAACAAATAGCCCTGAAGTAGCGCTGGCTGCTCTTTTGCGTTTAGCATTTAAAGCACAGCTTGATGTGTCGAGTTACTCTGAGATTAGAACCTTTAGGGTTGATACAAAAGGCACTACTCGTTTATTTATTGGTATGGGACGTAACGATGGTATGTCGCCCAAAAAGTTATCTGATTTTATCCGTCGCGAGGTGCAAATACCCGACAATAAAATTGATGATATAAACGTAAGGGATGATTTTTCGTTTATCACTGTTCCATTTGCCGATGCAGAGAAAATTCTTAGGGCTTTCGCCGATCAAAAATCTGATGGTAAGCCATTAATTACTAAAGCAAAACCCAAAAAGTAGTTGAATAGTTTGTACCATGGTTGAGAAATTTGAGATTATTGCTAAAACCTTTGAGGGTTTGGAGGATGTTCTGGCTGATGAGTTAAAATCCATAGGAGCCGAGGACGTTAAGGTTGGTAGTAAATCCGTAAGCTATATGGGCGATAAGGAGATGCTTTACAAATCGAACTTTAGACTTCGTACAGCATTAAGGATATTGAAGCCAATTTATACGTTTAATGCCAGAACTGTTGAGGAGTTTTACGGTCAGGCAAAGAAGTTCGATTGGACTTCGGTTATGGAGTTAAACCATAAGTTTGCGGTAGATAGTGTTGTGGATTCTGAGCACTTTGTTCACTCAAGGTATGTTGCCTTGAAACTAAAGGATGCAATAGCCGATCAGTTCCGCGATAAATTTGGTAAACGTCCTTTTATCGACCCAAAGAATCCTCAAATACAGTTCCATGTAAGCGTTGTGGGCGATTTATGTACAATAATGCTCGATTCGTCCGGTGAGCCTTTACATAGAAGAGGATACCGCGAATCGCAGGAAGGATCGCCAATAAATGAATCGTTGGCTGCCGGATTAATTCTACGTTCTGGTTGGAATGGCTCTTCCGATTTTGTTGACCCCATGTGCGGTTCTGGTACTTTAATTATTGAAGCTGCACTTATAGCATATGGAATTCCTCCAGGAGTATTCCGTCAAAGTTTCGGTTTTGAGAACTGGCTCGATTTCGATGACGATTTGCTCCAAAGTATCTATAACGATGATAGCATGGAGCGTGAGTTCAGCCATAGCATTATTGGTAGGGATATATCGCGTAGAGCAGTGGAATCGGCAATGCAGAATATTAAAAGCGCCGGATTACAGAAGAAAATAGATATACAGATAGCATCAATATTCGATTTTGTGCCTCCAACTTCCAACGATGGTATTGTAATTACAAATCCACCATACGGAGAGCGTTTAAGCAAGGAGCAAATAGAGGCGTTTTACACGCAGCTAAGCGATAATTTCAAGCAGAAGTACAATGGCTACAATGTTTGGCTAATTAGTTCGAACATGGATGCATTAAGAAGTTTTGGATTGAGGCCATCGCAAAAGTTTTTCATTGCCAATGGTGCTGTAGAGTATAAATTTCTTCAGTTTTCAATGTTTACAGGTGCTCCCAAAGAGCGACCCGCTAGAGAGAAATCATTTAACGAAAAACCTTTTGGCGAAAAGCCTAGAGAGAAAAGTTTTGGTGATAAATCTTTTAAGGACAAGCCGTTTAAGGATAAACTTTTTAAAAAGGATAATTCGTTTACTGAAAAACCCCTAGAGGATGGTGTAAATAATGGTATGCCAAAGAAGATTATTAAGAAAAAACAATAATTAGAACCGGAGTTACTCCGGTTTTTTATTGAAAATAGATTATTTGGTAAATATTATTAAATCCAATATTGTATAGTTCAAAATAAATTTTATTATATTTGTTTTAGGTATTAACAAATAGCAAATTGCAAGCAGAAAAACAGCGCTCATCTATGAGTGATTTTTTAAATCAGTGCTATGCACAAATGCATAAAGGGGATATTATTGTTGCCTATAAGGGAACAATAAATGCTGATGTTATTGCTGATACTCTAGGGCTTGTTGAAACAAAACTAGATGATGTGCTGGAGCATAGTTTGGTGCGAAAAAAACTTTATAATGTATTAGTTGAGTGCTTGCAGAATCTTTATCATCACGTAGATAGTGTTCAGGTTAGTGATTCTTCACAAAATTTTGGAGCATTTGTTTTGTCAAGAACTGATACTGGCTATAGAATTTCTACAGGTAACATGGTTAAGTCCGATAAGAGTTTAATTCTGAAAGAGAAAATTGATAAGATTAATTCATTATCAAAAGATGAATTAAAAGATTTTTATAAATTTGTTCTGAACAATCAAACATTTTCGGAGAAGGGAGGAGGCGGTTTAGGGTTAATTGATATGGCCCGTAAAACTGGCAATAAGTTGGAATACCAATTTTCCTCGTTTAACCCAGAGTTTGATTTTTTTAATCTTAATGTGTTGATAACTGAATAAAGTAAAATTTTGCCGCCATGGAATTAATAAACATCGAAGGAACACCAAAAACTCCAACCGTATCAATGGATCCTAATAGTGGGGTTGTTGAAATTAAAGGTAGATCAATTCCTGAGAACTCCATAGAGTTCTATAAGCCATTAGTAGATTGGCTAGATGAGTACGCTAAAGGCCCTGCTGCCAAAACAGTTGTTAACATTCGATTGGAGTATTTCAATACTGCATCGTCAAAATGTATTCTTGATGTGTTCAAGAAGTTGGAGGTGTTGAAAAAGAACTCAGCCGATGTTATTATTAACTGGTACTATGAGGAGGACGATGAGGATATGCTTGAGGCTGGCGAGGATTATGAATCAATCATTAAAGTGCCTTTTAAAATGATTCAAATTGTAGACTAGTGGTAGAGAGTTAATGAAAATATAAAGGGGCTTTAGGCCCCTTTTTTAGTCGTTATTATCGCCACTTAGCTGTTCAAGTCTATCGAGGAGTCGTTTGAATAATCTATAGTACAATATCAAGTAAAGCATAATACTCGATAGCCAAATTACAATAACGTTTACCCAATATGTG
This sequence comes from Bacteroidota bacterium, assembly GCA_023406715.1. Taxonomy (GTDB): domain Bacteria; phylum Bacteroidota; class Bacteroidia; order Bacteroidales; family Tenuifilaceae; genus SB25. The sequence goes on from JAEXVC010000232.1 coordinate 6,965, forward strand.
CTCACGTAATAACCAAACACCGACTTTGCAGGTGCGTAGAAGTGTGAACGTATAAACCTCGATTCGGGGTATAGGTATATTGGGTCAACTTTTTGAATTAAATGTCCATCATACTCAATAATACGCTCCACTTCGCCAGAATTTTTCACAAATTCGCTAAGACTTTCGTTGTGGTACCTACGTTTTAGTTCAAGGAATTGCTCTTTGCCCTGTTCCGTGCTTTGAAATTTAGAAATAAACTGGTCCTTTTCGTTGTTGGCTTTGTTGTAAAGTTTTACGTAGTATTTCCTTACCAACTCTAAGTACTGGTTCATCTCATTAAGTAATTCCAAGGTAATGTCCGTGGGGTTTATTTGAGTGTATTTGCTGAATATCAATTTTGAACTGCGTGGCGATGTCATCTCCCTAACTATTTCGTTATGAAGCAAATTCAGAGCAGATTGGAATTCCTCTGATTTTTCCTTGTTATCTATATTTCTAATACAGAAATCAATCTTATTTTGAAGCGATTTTAACCAGTAATTCCGTTTGAAATCCGAAATGCTCATAGCCTCATCGTAAATGTAAAAAGGCTTTTGGTACTTATTCTCCTTGAACTGGTATACCGCCAGTGCCTCATAGGCCCAACGGGCCACAATAACCTCGCCATATATAGGAATGTTGCTGGGCGACGATATTGTTGGGTTCAGTTTTTCGTACTTTACAATTATACCACTTAGGATAATTTGAGGTATAACAAGGAATGGTATAAGAATGTAGATAGTAACTACAGCCTTAAAACTATCAGAAATAACCAAACCGAGCATATTGGATGTAAACCAAGTGCTGAAAAGTACTAGCCAGAACTCAAGGTACATTCCTTTAATTTCAAGAATTGTATTGCCAACCAGAACAAAAATTAATGCTTGAAATGCCGATAGTGCTAAAAGGATTGTAACTTTCGACATTAGGTAACTGGACCAACTTAAATTCAGGAAAGCTTCTCGCTTAAGTATTTTTCTATCCTTTATTATTTCCTCTGCACTAACGGTTAATCCAACAAAAATGGAAACAATAACAGACATGAAAAGGTAAACAGGCAAATTGCTGTTATCTAGTAAAGTGTATCCAATTTTGTTGGAAACATCAACGTTGTAATATTTTATAATGTATGATAAAAGGAATGCTAGCAAGGGTGTTTCAAAGGCATTAATTATCATGTATTGCGAGTTCGCAAACTTCGATAGTACGTCGCGCTTTACAAATATCCTTAACTGTTTGAACCAGTTAGGTATTTTGAAGTGAATTTTCGGTAATTCGTCGGGTGTTTCGTTTGTCTTTTTTAAATCAGGAAAATACCTCTTAAAATGCTGATTCCACTCGGAAGGATTTATTTTACGGGCACGAGTTGGGTTTCCATACTCATCGAGCACCTTTGCTTCAACTATGTTGAATATTTGTTCAGGGTTTACGTTACCACAAAGTGTACACTCACTTTCGTTCCAGTTTGCGTGCTGAACACGCGATTTGTAGTAAATTATAGACTCAATTGGGTCGCCATTGTAGATTAAGTAACCACCAGTATCGAGGATTAGCAGTTTATCGAACATCTTGAATATGTCCGATGAGGGTTGGTGGATAACTACAAATACCAACTTCCCCTTAAGGGTTAACTCCTTTAGTAGGTCAAGGATGTTTTCCGAGTCGCGTGAACTTAAGCCCGATGTTGGCTCATCAAG
>JAEXVC010000037.1 GCA_023406715.1 Bacteroidota bacterium
GTCAAAGCTCGCGACGAGTTGATTTTAAAAGTGAAATTTACTCCAACTCACACTGGCAATATTAACGATGTACTTACCATTTCAAATGGTTCACTTTCTTACCAAGTTTCTTTATTTGGAGTTGGTGCTGAAACATCAAAAATTGAAATTACTCCTTTAAGCCAAACAGTTGATAATATCACTATTGGCGATGAAATAACTGCCAATATTACGGTTAGTAACACTGGTGCTTATCCACTAAAGTATTTCATTCCAGGTTTTGACAGCAAAGGCGTAAGCAACAATTGGCCAACTAATTACCATAAATACGGGTATACACAAAGGTCTAACAGAGCATCTGAAGCCAACCCAATTGCTTATGAATTTAGTGATATCAAAACTACTGGTGTTGAAATTACCAATCAGATTAATACATCTTACAAGTACGCTACAATCAACATGGGTTTTGACTTCCCTTACTATGGTCAAAATATGCATACTCTATACGTTGCACAGGGAGGATTCACAACCTTTGATAATTCTGTAAACCCAATAAATACACCAAGACTAAACGATTCATGGGGTCCTAAGGGTTACATCTCTCCATTAGGAGGTTACTTCTCTTATACTTCACAGGGGCAGGTATTTTATCAAATTGAGGCAGATAGATTAATTGTTCAGTTTGATAAAGTATGTGATGGTTACAATTTTGATCAGTATTTTACAATGCAAATGGTTCTATTTACCAATGGTGATATTCGCTTCTTCTACGATCATTTGGGTGATACGAACTATTTAAATATACTTATTGAGAACTTAGAACAAAACGATGGTATCCTTGTAAAGGATTGGAATCATCCTGCCGAGATGTTTGATGGACTTGCTCTAGGCTTCGATTACCCTGGTCCAAACATCATTAAGACTATTAATAATGGTTCAGGTATTCTTGCTCCTGGAAATTCAGCTACTGTTAATGTAACAATGGCCACATCTACTTTGCCAGAAGGAACAATAAACAGATATATTAACTTCATCAACAACGATCCTTCAAATAGCCAGATTAGCGCTTTAGTAAAACTAAACATTACTGATGGAGGGGCTGCAAACCCTGTGGTTTCAACCGATACCATTAAGTTTGGAGATGTATTCCAAGGAGCTGTTAAAAGCAGCATTTTCAGTATCAAAAACACAGGCAATGCCAATGTCAACATTACAGACATTACTCTTGTTAATGGTAGCTTCAACCTAACCGGAAAACTGACCACATCGATAAAACCAAGCCTTTTTGAGAACTATAGCGTTGAAGTTCCAACCAATGCGTTAGCAACATTAGAGGATTGGGCATCGATTAACTATGCCGATGGTTCGCACGATACCATCTACATATCAGCAAAAGTGGTAGATGCACCGGGCATAAATGTTAACCTCGATTTGTTGCAACAAACTCTTGCCTATGGCGATTCTATCAGCTTGCCATTTACCATTGAGAATACCGGATTAGGTAAACTTGAGGTGACTACAAAGGGTAAAGAATGGTTATCGTTCGAGGCTCCATCAACAACACCTGAGGATATAACTTATGTTTATGAGAAATTAAATCAAGGTGAAGTTTACCAATGGATTGATATTCGCAAAACTGGTACACAACTACCGTTCTATGATTTCAATGATTTTGAGGCGACTTTCTGGAGAACCTTAGAGCTTCCATTTGCTATTGAATTCTATGGCAAGAAATACACATCGTTTAAGATTGGTGATAATGGACTCATATCATTCGAGGAAGCTCCTGAAGCGTCGTTATTCACAGATTTTATTCCAACAGAAACCCACTCTGGCCCATGTATTATGCCCTATTGGACATTTAGCGGATTCTCTGATTATATCTACTCTAAAGATGATATCGGAATCTTCTACAAATTCTATGATGATAAGATTATCGTAACATGGAGCTACTTTATTAACAATTTTGGTGGAATGGGCGATCCTGTATCGGCACAAATTATCTTCTACAAGAATGGAACAATGAAACTTCAGTACAAAGCTGAAGAGGGTGGTACCGATGCAACATCTCGATTCTCTACTATTGGATTACAAAAAGATAGCAAAAACGGTATCATGATTTCTGAATATTCAGAACTTGATTATGGTAAGGGACTTGCTTATATACTTACTCCATCCAAGAAATTTATTGTTGAGCCAAATACCACTCTAACTGGTGAAATTAATCTTGATGCACGTAATGTTTACGGTGGAGTTTACAATCAACCGTTGAAAATTCAAACCAATGTTCCGGGCAAAGAGAATTTGGAGAAACCTGTGGAATTAACCGTATCGGGCGATGCTGTATTTACTGCAGAAACAATGGTTGATTTTGGAACAAAAATGGTTGAATTGGAATGGGGAATGCCAAAGTCAAACTATGTTGATTTAACTTTCAAAAACGAAGGTGCTGCTCCATATGATATAACTTGGGCACAAATGGCCGATGGCACAACTGGATTAAGTCTACAAATCTACTCTTTAGTTGATGGTTGGTTTGGTTCAGAGTGGCGTTGGGCAGATATTTCGGAGCTATACTCACCTTGGGCATGGCAAACTCCAACATTCACGGTTAAACCTAGCGATGAGCTTAAGGTTAGAGCAACCTTTGCACCAAGCGCAGCAGGTGATTTCAGTGATGATCTTGTATTAACAACTAGTATTGGTGAGCAACATATAACCCTAAAAGGCTCAGCCATTGAACCTCCTGTTATTGATGTAGTTAAGACACCAATTATTGTGTCGATGAATACATTCAGCGAGACTTCTGATAAATCGATAAACTTCGGGAACCTTGAAGGTAAATCGGATTTGAATTACTCTATTAGCATTGAGTACGGTAGAGTTGAAACAGTTAGCGCAAGTATCAGCAAAAACGCTTCAACTACTAGCAAACTTCAGCTTAAATCAACTAAAGCATCAACTAAAGCAAGTGCTCAATCTAAAACATCGTACAATAGGGTTATTACCCATACTGATAAAACAACCCCCGACACCTATATTGGTAATGGCGGTTCGGCTTCAGTAACCATTGCTACTAAGTACAATGCTGGCGCACAAGCATTCAACCTATCCCACATTGAAACATTTATGAGAACCGAAGGACTAACTAGTGGCATTATTGAGGTAGAAATTCTAGCCGGCGGTTCGTCAATTGCAAATGCTTCAAAAGTTGCACAAGGTAAACTCGAATTTACTGGTTCTGGTAATGATGAGTCTGGTGCATGGTATCAAGTTAAGATGGATAAGACAGTTAAAATTTATCCAAACGAAGACTTTTACGTTTCAGTTACCTTCCCATTCGGCATTGCTTACCCAATCGGTTCAATCACTAATTCAGAAACACTAACCGATAGGTACTATTACTACGACCAAGGTACATGGGGAGATATTCAGCAAGTTAGCGGTTTCGAAAGTGTTGGATGGTTGATGTTTGCAGCAGAGGAAACAGCAGATAATACCTCATGGTTAACAATCACATCGGCTCAAGAGGGAACATTAGCAATTGGTGATGCAAGTGAAGTAAATCTTCATTTCGATGGAGCAAATGCACAACGAGGCGACCAGGTTGCAAACATTGTATTCACATCGAACGATCCAACAACTCCAGTTGTCAAAGTACCAGTTAAACTACATATTAACGAAGGTCCTCATTTCGAAGGCTTAACTGATAATATCGTTGTAGCAGAGAACGAGACTTTATCGTTAACATATAAAGTGGTGGATTTAGAAGGTAATACATTTACTATAGCACCCGAAAGCAGTTATAGCAGATTGGCCTACGAATTTGCCAATGGTAAATTAACGGTTACTCTAACACCAACCTATGGCGATGCTGGTCTTTACACCTACACATTCAAAGCTACGGATGAATTCAATGCAATTAGCGAGCTAACGCTAAACGTTGAGGTAACACCAACAAACCGTGCGCCAATCTTTATAGGAAATAGTAAGGAGATAGTATTCCATACCACTGGCAACTTAGTGGAGTATGCTTTAAACAGTTTCTTTAGCGATCCTGACAACGATGCAATTACCTTCAGCGTAATAAGCGGCAATAGTAATGTAGTGGATGTATTTGCTTCAGCAAATCACTTCATAGTTAAGCCTAAAAATTTAGGCAGTACTACATTATCGTTTACAGTAAAAGATAGTTATGGGGCTGTTTTAAACGATGTGATAAATATTGTAGTTGATGGAACAAATAGCATTATTGATAATATAAATGGTGGAATTAAAGCATACCCAAATCCAACTAATGATGTTGCATACATAATGCTGCCTTCTAAAGATAAGACGGTAACCATTAGAGTTTTGAACTTACTAGGTATAGTTATAAAGGAGTTTGACACATCCGGAGAAGAAATAGTAAAACTGGATTTACTTAATTATCCTAGTGGAGTCTACTTTGTCAATGTAAAGGGCTTGAACAATGATAAATCAATTAAGATAGTTAAAAACTAACCTTAATTGGATTCTGGGACCAGGCTCTGGATTTTATTCCAGAGCCTGAGTTCTTGGGTTTTTAAAAAGACTTTACACTTAAAATAATTAAAGAGTTCCAGATTCCTGGAACTCTTTAGCTTTAGAATAAGTTTCTGTGTCTTTTATTTTTGGAAGAACTATTAATCATTAAATTTGTTTAGCGGTTATAAATTGAACATTAACCAATATTCATTATGTTGAGATTCCGGATGTTGTTGATCGCACTACTAATCTTTAAAGTTGCGCTATCTCAGTTAAATATTGCAGACTCGTTTAAGAGTACATTGAATAAAAATTTACCCGACTCTCTTAAAATAGATTTAATTAACGACTATATTTCCAAATATTCGCCTAACGATCCTGGGGTTGCTCTTATATACTCCGATTCGGCTATTAGTTTATCATTAAAGACTCATGATTCCTTGAGACTAGCCAACTCGTTCAATAGGAAAGGAATTGCATTGTACTATATAGGCGATTATAACACATCGCTCGAAAATTACTTTCATGCTCTAAGCGTAAAGGAAAAGATTGGAGAAAATTCTACTTTATGGCGTGAGTATAACAATATTGGTTTAGTGCTCCGAAATTTAGATCTCAACGAAGATGCTTTGAAATACTTTAACCAAGCTCTGAAAAATTTAATAGAGATTGATAATAAAGCTTACCAGGCAATTGCCTGGAATAATATTGGAATTACATATCGGGGAATGGGTGATTATTTAAGTGCGAAAGAAGCGCTAAGTAATGCTCTCGAGATTAATAGAAGCATTGGAGCCCAGCAATCTATTGCGCATAACTTAAATAACCTTGGAAACGTCAATTTTAACCAAAAAAAATATAATGAGGCGATAGTTTATTTTGAAAAGGCATATGAAATAAATAAATCTCTTTTGAATAACTATGAACAAGTTCAGAACTTAAACAATTTGGCCGATGTTTATTTAGCATTGGAGCAGTTCGCTAAGTCTAAATTTTATCTCGATAAGGCTCGTGAGGTATTGCAAAACATAGAAGCCAATCAATTACGACTTAATAACCTAATGATTCTTTCAAATTACTTCGTTAAAACAAAGGATTATAGGAATGCTGTTATTCATAAGAATAACTATATAGAGTTGAGCGATAGTATTTCAAAATTAAATAGGACAACACAGTTTAATCAGCTTAAGAATCTTGCGAATGCAGAGAAGGAGATTCAGGAAGTAGAGTTTTTAAAAAGAATAAATTCAATCCAGGAGGAGAAGATTCTTATTCAACGTTCAATCCAGATTTGGGGAGGTATAGTAATACTCATAATTCTTGTTTTGCTTTTAATTGTTTGGCAAAATCTTCGCGATAAGAAAAAACTGAACATCTCGTTAAATGAACGAACATACGAGTTGGAAGCGCTGAACGAGGAATTTCAAGCAGCTAACGAGGAGTTAAATACTCAACGCGATAACCTTGAGGAAACCCTAAACATTCTGAAAACTACGCAGAATAAACTCATTCAATCCGAAAAAATGGCTTCAATTGGTATTCTGGCAGCAGGCGTTGCACACGAAATAAATAACCCGTTAAATTTTATTCATGGAGGGATAACTGGCATTAAGTCTTACTTTAACAATAAACCCCAGGGTTTTAATGCCGACGTAGAATTCTATATCAATGCTATTTCCGAAGGTATAGAGAGAGCCTCTACTATAGTTGATGGTTTAAATCATTTTAGCAGGGACGAAAATTACAAAAGTAGCAATGTCGATATACATAGAATTATTGATACTTGCTGGTTAATGTTGAATAGTTTAACACTTGATAGGATTGAACTGGTTAAGGATTTAACCAACACTCCTTTTCGCATTTATGGTAATGAGGGAAAATTACATCAGGCTATCATGAATGTAATGTTAAATGCGGTTCAGGCCATTGATGGCAAGGGGGCGATAACAATTAAAACTCAAATAGTAAATTCTTCAATTCGAATAGAGATAAAGGATACAGGATGCGGCATTAACCAGGAAAATTTGCCGAAAGTTTTCGACCCATTTTTTACAACAAAGGAAATAGGCCAAGGGACAGGTTTAGGTCTATCTATTACATACAATATCATACTAGAGCACAACGGTTCAATTGAGATTGAATCGCTATTAGGACACGGTACAAGCGTTAGAATTGAAATTCCGGTTGAGGAAGCCTAGCATTTACTTCGAAATAATATTCACTGCTAAAAAACATCCTTTCATTAATACTTTGGTTTATAGTATTTATTTACATTTGTCACCGATATGAAATAATTTGCATAACATTAAACTAAAACCATAAACAATGAAGACAAATTTTTCAAAATTAATGCTATTGGCCTTACTGGCTATGTTCACTTTCGCATCGTGTGAGAAAGATGATAGTGAATCATCAAAATGGATTGTAAAGCTTGGTGCACAATCCAATACAACCCTTGGTGCATTTTATTCTGTCTCTGAGAATAAAGTTTATAGCCAAGCCGATGCTTTTAACAATCAAGCAAAGATTGATTTGCTTTGTTTCTATGAACATACAGATACCCGAATTAATGATATGACGTTATCTTCTCCTGGCGCAAATATTACAGGTATTTACACAGGTGAAACTAGCGTTGAAAACTATACTACACTTAATCTTACTTTATTTTGTCCACCAGTGGATGGTTTGACTGTTGAGGAGTTTGACCTAATTAAGAATGGCGATCAAATAATTGAAACATATTTTGTTGATTTAGGTTCTGGTAACAAAAAAGCAAAACTTCTTGCTGTTGATGATATATATGCTTTTAAAACACAGGACGGAACTTTTGGAATATTTAAAGTTCTCGAGGTTAGTGAACCTGAAAGTGTAGACGGTTGGATTAAATTTGAAATTAAGACTTACAAACCAACTTTGGAGTAATTAAAATTAATCGACTGCATTCTGGATTGATTCATTTGATCTGGAATGCAGTTTTTTTTCACTGAATATGGTAAGATTTACTATTACACTTTGTTTGTCAATCATTTTATTTGCAAGTTGTAGAAAAGATGATGATAAGGAACTAGTGCCATTAATAGCGCTTAAAAATGGCGATAATTATGTACAAAATGATTCCAAGGTTCCAGTAGGAGGGAAAATAACTTTTGGTATTGCTGCCACAACAGGAAGTGCCCCTCTAACCAATTTGAGAATCTCTAGGATTGTTAATGGGGAAAAAATAAAGGAAATAGATCTTGGCATTTACATAAATGGAGATGGAGGATTTAGTGAGGATTTTACGTTTTATAAATCTTCCGCAGAGGTAGAACTTTGGGAATTCTTCGTGATGAATGCAAATCGGGATTCAGCAATTATCTCTCGTACAATTCTTTTAGGCGAAGGCTCTGCTTATGGGGATATCAACCATTATCCTTCGCTTAAGATTGGAATGCAGAACAATACAGAATTCCCAAATTATGTCGATTTGCACTCAGGCGCATTGTATAGCAACAATAATTTTACTGGTCAAGAGGATGAGATTGATTTAGTTGGCTTTGTTTATGAAACAAGTGGAGTAATGTCTCCAACTTTATGTTGCCCTGCTTACACTGGAAGTAGTTCTGTAACCACGCATTATCCTGAAATTGCTAACTGGGCGGTTCGTAATGCTACTTCTTACGATTATTACTCTTCCGATAACGATTTGGTCAATTCTGTTGAGTTTGATAATGCTCTAAATGATAGCTTACTTGTTGTCTCATTTAAACCGGGCAATGTAAGTGGGCTTTGCAAATACTGCAATACCGGCAGGATTATTCCTTTTAGAACAGCCGATGGTAAGTATGGGTTGGTTCGTGTAAAGTACGCAGATACTGTAAACGATGGATATATGGAACTCGAAATTAAAATTCAACAATAAGTTGCCATGAGAAGTTTGATGTTTTTTTTACTTACAGTTGTTCCATATTGTTTATTTGCCCAAACTGGTATTTATGGCTATGTGCGTGATTCCAAAACTAACCAAGTTATTTTGGGGGCAAATGTTATTGTTGGAAATGTTGGAACGGCAACAAATTCAAATGGTTTCTTCTTTATTGATAGGTTAAAATCCGGAGAGTACAATGTCGAAGTATCGGTTTTGGGTTATTCAAAGTATCAGCAAAAAATAGTTGTTGAAGAAGGTAAACGGCTCGAATTAGACATCAAGTTAACCGAGGAGCAAATTCAACTCGATGAGATTGTAGTTTCAGCAACTCGTTCCGAGAATAGAATAAGCGAGATCCCTGGACGTATAAACCTAATCACTCCAGAACGGTTATTGTTAACAGCATCGCAAACCACCGATGAAGCATTGGCTTTGCTACCTGGTGTTCAGGTTAGCCGGTCGTTTGGTCTGTTTTCTCACAAATCATCGGTTACAATGCGTGGATTAAGTGGAAACGAACAGGCTCGTACCTTAGTTTTAATCGATGGTGTACCTGTAAACAAAGCCGATGGAGGCTCAGTGAACTGGAACTTAATTTCAATTGGCGATGTGGAGCGAATAGAGGTTGTTAAGGGGCCTGGTTCTGCACTATATGGTGGAAATGCAA
>JAEXVC010000097.1 GCA_023406715.1 Bacteroidota bacterium
AAAGATTAAAGAAGTTGCGCACAACTCCGATTTAATAATCCTGCCCGAGATGTTTACAACTGGTTTTAGCATGAACCCACAAGGATTTGCCGATTTATACCCTGGCGAAACATCAACTTGGATGAGCAAAATGGCCACTGAGAATAGCATAGCCCTCACGGGAAGTTACATTGCGAAAGAAAACAGTAATTATTTTAACCGAATGATTTTTGCATATCCCAATGGCGATATAGTTTACTACGACAAAAGGCACCTGTTTAGAATGGCCGGCGAAGATAAAAACTACAGCGCAGGAAACAAAAGAGTTGTGGTTAACTATATGGGGTGGAGAATTCTGCTACTCGTATGTTACGATTTACGTTTCCCTGTATGGAGCCGAAATAGGAACGATTACGATTTAATGCTACTTGTTGCAAACTTTCCGGAACGTAGGCGATATGCTTGGAACTCATTGCTAGTTGCCAGAGCAATTGAAAATCAGTGCTATGTTGCTGCTTGCAACAGAGTGGGTGCCGACGGCAATGATGTTAAATACTCTGGTGATTCCCAGATAATTGACCCGCTGGGTCAACCTATTGCAATTGCAAACCCAAATCAGGACGAAATAATAACTGCAACATTATCGCTGGATAATCTTAAAAAAATCCGCGAGAGTTTTCCTGTTCACTTGGATGCGGATAAATTCGAGATTCTATAATATTTTTAATTCAACACACAACCCTACTAAATCCAATTCACAAATAAATGCTATATTTATAGAACGATACAACTCAAATTGATATTGGATGCAGGTTGAAGAAAATCATAATAGTGTATTCGAAAGTATTCCGGATTATGGTCTTACGGTAAACACCAAGGGAATTGTAATTCGTTGTACAAACCAACTTAAAAGCATAACTAATAATCAATGTGTTGAAGGGATTAAAATTCGGGGAATCTTTCCAAGCATTAAAAGGCGAAGCATTGCCCGATTAAACGATTTTGAATTTACACATCACTTAAACAACCAATCCTTTAGATTTAAAGTGATTGTAAAAAGTATAGACTCACAAAAAAACGAGAAATTCATTGTTTGGTTTAAGGATATAACAACAGAATTTAGGCAGGAACGAATAAACAAACTGCTCCTAAGTATATCAGAATTTGAATCGGAATCGAAAAACCTCACACACTTTTATCGAACAATTCAGGATGAACTTAACAACCTTTTCGATGCTAACAACCTATACATTGTACTGTTTGATAAGTTTAGATTAAGCCTCAACCTTGCATATCTATCGGATTCACACAACATTAAAGAACTGTATCCCAAAGGTAACACATTCGCACTACTAGTCGCGAAAACTGGAAAAGCAGTTATTCTTAATCAAAAGCAGATAAAACGAATACAGAAAAAACATAAGTTAGAATTTTATGGCCCCGATGCGTTATGCTGGATGGGTGTTCCGCTTAAAATAAAAAATGATGTAATTGGCGTTATTGTAGTCCAAAACTACCAAAACATTAATGCCTACAATCAGGAGGATTTGGATGTTCTAAAATTTATTTCAACTCAAATTGCAACAAGTATTCAACGAAAGGAAAACGAAGCGGAACTGCTACTCGCAAAAGAAAAAGCTATTGAATCCGATAAACTAAAATCGGCATTTTTGGCCAATATGAGTCACGAAATCCGAACCCCAATGAACGCAATTTTAGGATTCTCCGAGCTAATATCACGCAAAAACATTCAAGCAGAAAAACGAGAGGTATACACACAGCATATTGTTAATAACGGCAAACTACTCTTAAATCTAGTTGACGATATCATTGATTTAGCGAAGATTGAAGCAGGTCAGCTAAAAATGAAGCGAAGCACATCGAATATTGATGAGCTACTAAACGAACTTCAGCACACATGCATATCGGAAAAGAAACGACTTAAGAAAGACGATATTCAAATAGTTAGACAGAGCAACAGGGACGGAAATCCTCAATGGCTACTTTGCGATAGTTTCCGCTTAAAGCAGGTAATGCTCAACCTTTTGAGCAATGCACTTAAGTTTACCTTTTCAGGTAGTATTGAGTTTGGATATGAAATCCCAAACAATGCAACCATTCAATTCTACGTTAAGGATAGCGGTATAGGAATCTCCCCCGAGCAGCAACAAATAATTTTCGACAGGTTCCGTCAAGCCGACGATTCTGCCACTCGCCAGTTTGGAGGCACAGGGCTAGGTTTAGCCATAACTAAAAAATTAGTAGAATTAATGGGCGGACGTATTTGGGTTGAATCAACCCCTAATATTGGTTCCAAGTTTATGTTTACACTGCCTCTAATTATTCCAGATATCGGGAACAAACAGCCTTTAGAAAAATTAGTTTCGAGTAATTTATCAAAATCGTATTTTGGAAAAACAGCATTAATTGTTGAGGATAACGAGGCTAACTTTATTTATTTACAAGAATTGCTAAAACCAACAGGATTGAAAATTATAAGAGCCCTTAATGGAAAAGAAGCAGTAGATTGTATTTCACATAAAGCAAATATTGACATAATCCTAATGGATATCCAACTTCCTGAGATGGATGGATTTGAGGCCACGCAAAGGATAAAAAAAATAAAACCAGCAGTTCCTATAATTGCTCAAACAGCCTATGCCCTTGCCGACGAAAGGGCTAAAGCCCTGGATGCTGGATGCGATTATTACTTGTCCAAACCAATATCAGCCGATGCTTTATTATATTTGTTAAATCAGGTACTAGTTCAGAGTTAATTTAGTAATATTGTAACTGCTAAATAATTTAAATAATTGTTGACCTTACTTGGAGTAGCTATGAAGAATAGAACTATTAAAATCCTAATGTACTCTTTTCTATTTATAGCAATTATTTGTGCTCCAAAACATTTATGGGCTGAAATTCCCGATGATATCAAATCTACATCACCTCAACCCTTAAAAATAAACCAAGACTCCCTTAACAATGTAAATAATAAAATAACAGAATTTGAGACATCTGGAAATAGGTCGGGTTTAGTTGATGCTCTTACTCTAAAAGCAAGACTTTACTACAACAGTAATGATTTAGAGAATGCACTAATCTATGCTAACCAGGCATTAATGGTTGCGAATGAGGTAGGTAGAGAACAGCAAACCGAGATAGTATACCATTTGCTGAGTGAGATACATTTCGCGAAAGACCTTATTTGGGAATCAACAGAATACCTCTATAATGGATATAGACTTAGCGAGGCAATAAAGGATACATCAAAAATTACCTGGTATTTACTTGCAATTGCAAATGCAGAGGAATACTTGGGGCGTTTATCAAATTCAATGGAAATAAACCTAACGGCCATTGAATTCTTTAAAAATACTGGCGATTCACTTAGTCTGGCTAAAATACATAGAGCGCAAGGGGTTGTTCATACCGAACTGGGAAACTATACTACAGCACAATCCTACATTGAAAAATCCATTGCACTTTTGAGCTCTGCAAACGATTCGCTAAATATAGGTTTGGCGTATTTAAGCCTTGTAACTCTTGAGTTGCAGAAAGAAAAGTTATTTGAAGCTCAAAGTCACCTTAAAAGAGCCAGCTCTATACTACAACCAATTAGTGAAAAATTCCACTTGCGCGCAAAAACATTAAACGGGCTAGTTTTACTAAAAAACAGAAAGTTTTCCTCAGCCATTGAAACTTTTAATGATGTAGCCAAGGAGCAAACAAACATTAACGATAAATTCGGGTTAGCCACCACCCTTTTTAACCTTGGAAATGCCTACAAAGAATCTGGAAATAATTTAAAGGCTATTGATTCGTATAACCAATGCGTAAGGATTGCAAGAGAAGGAAATCTCAATAACTTTACACGTCAGGCATATAAAGGGTTAGCAAAAATTTACGGATTAAGCGGTCAACAAAATCAGGCTTATAACAATTTAAATAGATATGTAAACATAACTGATAGCCTATTCAACCTACAAAAAATTAGCGAAGCAAACCGACTTGAGAACCAAGCCACCATAAGAGTCAAGGAAAAAGAAATCTTCAATCAGAATGAACTTCTTATCCGCAACAACGAAAAACTGAAACAGCAGAAATTAAAGGTTCGGTTACTCGTTATAATCCTTGCCCTTTCATTTGGTGTTATTGCATTTGCAATTAGAGAATACAGAATAAAGAAAAAAGCAAATGCCCTACTTACCAACCAAAAGACAGAAATAGAAAAACAAAAAAATCTTCTGGAAAACAGAACCAGAGATATTACAGATAGTTTAAATTATGCCCGCAGAATCCAAAAAGCCATACTACGCTCAGCTCAACAACCCGAGGATTTTTTCAAGGAATCCTTCTTAATATTCCTACCCAAGGAATTGGTTAGTGGCGACTTTTACTGGCTAAAATCAGTTAATGAACAAATTCTTTTTGCGGTTGCCGATTGCACCGGACATGGTGCTCCTGGTGCTTTTATGAGTATTATAGGAACATTTGGATTAAACCAGATTGTAAGCGAAATGGGTGAAACACCTCCGGGCGATGTACTAAACGAACTAAACGACCTATTCCCCAACTCTTTTGAACAACGCGAAGGGGCAGAAATTTTTGATGGAATGGACGTAGCATTCTGTAACTACAACCCAAAAACAAAGGAACTAAAATTTTCTGGGGCGAATATCTACCTACATATTTTACGCAAATCATCGGCTCCTGCACCTTCGTCAATAATTTTGCATAACTCGGATGAACATACACTTTACCAAATAAAGTGCGATAAGCAATCAATTGGATATGTTCTGGACAGAAGTCCATTTTCGACCCATAGTGTACAATTACTTGAAGGAGATACAATATACATTTTTACCGATGGTTACACAGACCAGTTTGGTGGGCCAAATGGAAAGAAATTCCGTTACACAGAACTTAGAACATTACTTTGCAATATTGCAAACCAACCAATGTGCAAGCAGAAAGACCAACTAATTGAATCGTTTACTCAGTGGAAAGGGAATAATGTTCAGGTTGATGATGTTACATTCCTCGGCATTAAGATTTCATAAATACTAATTCTTACTAAAAAACAAGCCATTGTTGAGCAATGGCTTGTTTTTTTTATGGATATAAATTAACACATAAAAGAAAAACCTTAACTTGTAGTCAATATTAATAAAAACAAGGTTAAATCACTTTATATGAGTAAAGTTCACAAACTATCTAACTTGCTCAAGTTTTACTCGAAATCGAACTATGTAACCCAGCAAAGAGCAAAGTTTTTGTTTTACTTATGCATCTCGTTGATGTTTACAGTGTTATTGTTAATTGTATTAAGGCTATACTTTCATCCATTAAGCAACACTCAAGACCCCTCCCACTTAACCAATCTGCTTCCCTTAGCAATAACTTTTCTACTATTCTTTTTTTGCTTGTTTTTATTGATTAAAGGATACTATAAAGCATCGTCAATAATGCTTCCAATAATTGTTTTAGGTGTTATCTGGCTAATAATGTTTACTGAACAAAATCAAATTATAGCAAGGCTAAATACCGTTGTTTATGTATTTATGGTTCTGTCAATACTTCCGCTATTAATTCAAAAACGAAATTACATTATTTTACTCGCAACAGCACTAAATATTTTTATTCTTATAGTATTTACTATTTTCTATAAAAACACCCATAATCTATCCAGTGTCGATTTCTGGGATTATATCATTGACAATTCAATTACGTTTGCTTTTGTTGGATTTGTGGGATATTATATGAAAAAAATTTACTCAAAAGCAATAGAACAAGCCCAAAGAGATTTGCAAAAACGTATAGAAGTTGAAAAATCGCTAGTTGAAAGTGAATTGAAGTACAGAGAGATTACAGAATCGTTACCTCAAATTATTTTTGAAATCGACTTAAACGGTAGGGTTACTTACATAAATCAAATTGGACTAAGCAAATTTGGTTATTCTTCCGATGATATTAGTAAAAGTTTACTTGTAACAGATTTTATTATCGAAAAGGAGACTTTATTACAGAATATTGACAAGAATATTAAAGGAGAAATCAACACGTTCAAATACACAGCAATTCAAAAAGATGGGAATATTTTTCCAATTCAGGTTTACTCCAACCCGATTCTTAAAAAAGGACAACCTACGGGACTTAGAGGTATTGCCATTGATTTAACAGATGAAATAAAAACCCAAAAAACTATCCAAGAAAGCGAGGAACGATTCTCCACCGCATTCAAGTCAAACCCTGCACCAATGGCAATTTCAGAAATTGAAACTGGGCTTTTTATCGATGTAAACGACAAGTGGGTTCAATTAATTGGGTACTCAAGGGATGAGCATATGGGGCGAACATCAATAGATTTGAATTATTGGTTCGATAATGACGACAGAATAAAAATTGTAAGCAGATTAAAGAAAAATGGGTTTTTTAAGGATGAGATTGTAAATGTAAAAACAAAATCAGGGGAAGTAAGAAAAGCGAAATGGACTGCTGAGATTATTACTCTGAACGATAAAAAGGTTATGCTATCGCTCATATCCGATGAAACCGAAAAACTAAAAGCCGAAGCCGCATTAAGAGAAAGCGAGGAGCGATTCTCCGTATCTTTCAAATCGAGTCCAGCACCGCTTATTATTTCGGAAATTGAAACCGGGAAAATAATTGATACTAACAACAAGTGGATTGAAATGCTTGGTTACACATATAATGAACAGATTGGAAAAACAACAAAAGAAATTGGAATTTTTGCCAACAGTAACGACCGAGATAATCTTATAAGAAAACTTAAAATAGATGGTTTTATAAAAGATGAAAAAGTAGATTTTATAACAAAATCGGGCCACAGAATAATTGCAAAATGGTCCGCTGAAACCATTACACTTAATGGAAAAAAAGTACTGCTATCGCTTATCACCGATGAAACAGAGAAAATTAAAGCAGAAGAAGAGGTTCTACAAAGTAGAGAGCTATTTAAAACACTGATAGACTCGTCACCAATATCTATAACACTGAGCGATTTGCAAGGTAAAATACTTGTTGCAAACAATGTTTTTTCAAAATATGCAGCCCAACCTGTTGAGTACATAATTGGAAAAACAGCCAAGGAGATTGGGATTACTACTGATTATGATGATGAAAAAGAAGCCCTTCAGCAGTTTAAAAATACAGGCATCATTAAAAATTTTGAAACTAACGTATTTAATCATAAAGGGGAGAAGTTCTTTATGCTTTTCTCTGCACAAATTGTCACTTTTAATGGTCAAAATGGTTTTCTGCAAACATCAATCGATATTACAGATAGAAAGCATCTAGAGGAAGAACTCAAGAAATATAATGAACAATTAGAATTCTTGGTTAAAGAAAGAACCGAAGAATTAGAGGCTTCTAACGAAGAGTTAAGGGCTACCAACGAAGAACTATACGCGCAACGCGAGCATCTTTCGTTAACACTCGAAAAGTTGAAAGAAACTCAAGAACAACTTATTCAAACTGAAAAAATGGCCTCGCTTGGCGTGTTAACTGCTGGTGTTGCACACGAAATTAACAATCCCATAAATTACATCTACAACGGGGCAATGGCCATTGAAAACTTTTTAGTGGATAATTCACCCGAAAACATTGAAACTCTTAAGCCATTATTTGAAGCAATAAACACAGGAATACAAAGAGTTACAGGCATTGTAAAAAGTTTAAATAAATATAGCCGTAAGGATGAGTCGTCATTAGTAAAATGTAACTTGAATGAAATTTTAGATAATGCTTTAGCAATGCTTTACAATCAGTACAAAAAAAGGATTGAAATAACTAAGGAATATTCCGATGCACCACCAGTAATTCTTGCTAAGGAAGGGGAATTACATCAGGTATTCTTAAACATTCTGATAAATGCGATACAAGCCATCGAAAGCGAAGGAACTATAGTTGTAAAAACACAAATCATCAATAACGGAGTATCTGTGTACATAAAAGACTCTGGTGTTGGAATCCAGTCTGAATACATTAACAAAATATTCGACCCGTTCTTTACCACAAAAGACCCCGGTAAAGGTACAGGACTAGGACTTTCCATAACAAAAAGAATTATTCAGGAACATAAAGGCACTATACATTGTTACTCAGAACCCAATAATGGAACTGAATTTGTTATTACATTGCCGCAAATACAAGAGGTATGAGAAAACTGCTATATGTTGATGATGAAATAAATAATCTTATTACCATACAGGCACTTCTAAAAAAATGGTTTAAGGTTGATATTGCCGAAAACGCAAGAACTGCATTAGCAATGATGGAAAAAGATAATTATGCAGTTTTAATTTCTGACCAAAGAATGCCCGATACAACAGGATTAGAACTAGCAAAAAATGTCTTTGAAAACTACCCCGATACTATTATTATTATTTTAACTGCATTCGACGACAAACAAACAATGCTCGATGCAATAAACCAAGGCGGAATATACCGTTTCCTATTAAAACCAGCCGATGTTAATGACTTAAAGCAAACTATAGACTCCGCGTTCTTTATGTACGATTTAAAGAAACAACGTATTGAACTGCTAAACAACCTTATTGAAAAAAACAGAATACTTAACGACGCATACATCGAAATAGAAAAACTTAAAAATCAACTATACGAAGAGAATATTCAACTTAAGAATGAGGTATCTACTAACCATAACTTCTCCGAAATTATTGGCAAAAGCAAAATTCTTAGAAACTCGTTGAGCCTCCTTTCAAAAATTGCAAAATCGGACTCTACTGTCCTAATCACAGGCGAAACAGGCACAGGAAAGGAGCTTTTTGCAAACGCAATACATCAACTAAGCGATAGGAAAAATAACATATTCATTAAGGTTAACTGTGCTGCAATTCCCGAAACGCTTATAGAAAGCGAACTATTTGGTTACGAAAAAGGAGCGTTTACTGGTGCCAACACTTCCAAGTATGGCAAGTTCGAAATGGCCAATGGCGGCACAATTTTTCTGGACGAAATTGGAGAACTACCATTGTTGCTCCAATCAAAATTACTCAGAGTTTTACAGGAGAAAGAGGTGGAACGACTTGGCTCAAATAAACCAACAAAAATTGATGTAAGGGTTATTGCTGCAACAAACCGAAACCTTGAGGAAGAGGTGCGAAGAGGAAATTTTAGGTCGGATTTATACTTCCGGTTAAATGTTATTCCTTTAAGTGTTCCCCCTTTGCGTGAAAGGAAAGATGATATCCCGCTACTTATTAACTACTTTATTGAAAAGTTGAACCGCAAAACCCATAAAAACATAAACACCATATCATCCTCTGATTTAAAACAACTAATGGAATACGATTGGCCCGGGAATATTCGGGAACTCGAAAATATTACGGAACGTTCACATATACTTAGTACTGGGACAAAACTAAAGGTGGAGTTTTCCTTCAATACTGTAAAAAATGGTAATCCAGAAAATGCTGCAATAGTCTCGCTCGACGAAAACGAGAAACAGTACATCACAAAAATCCTAAAGTTTACTAACTGGAAAATAAGGGGTAAAAATGGAGCAGCAGAGCTACTAGATATTAATCCTAATACCCTCGACTCACGAATTAAAAAACTTGGTATAATTAAACCGGAATAAATACGAAATATCGTACATATACGATATTTCGTATTTTTAAATTATAGCAAATTCAATAAAATTATTTATATATTTCTCATTATCATTTTTTTACAAACTTCGGCACGGTAAATGTTTTACATTTAGCACAAGGGGATATTAACCTTGAACTAAAAATTAGAATATTAACCATTAAAACATACTGCCATGAACGAAGTTCTATTACAAGGTATAATAATGCTAGGCTGTATACCTGCCGCTTACCTTATCCTTAAGGTGATTTTCAAAAAATCTATCATGTTTAAATTTAGCTTTTTAACAGTTGCATTCACGCTGTTTGTGGGCTATTCTACCTATCTTAAAGGCGCTATAGGTTTATCGTCTTTAATATCACTTCCAATAAGTTTTGGTGTTGGAATTATACTTTATGCTTATATTAATAAAATTCTAAGAAAACCTCTTGAGAAAGCTATTAACAACGTTAAAATTCTTAGCGAAGGCAATTTGAATATTCAAATTGAAGAAACAAACATTGAAAACGAACTTGGAGTTCTTAATAACTCTATTAAACTATTAACTGAAAACCTTAATACAATTTTATCGGAAGTTATTTCAGGAGCAAACAACCTAGCCACATCGAGTGAGCAGTTCAGCAATACCTCGAAACAAATCGCGGAGGGTGCTAACGAACAAGCATCGTCAGTTGAGGAGATATCGTCATCCATGGAGCAGATGGTTGCCAATATCGACCAAAACTACCAAAACGCCCAACTAGCCGAAAGTATGGCCAAAGAAATGCTAGACGGAATAAAAATGGTTTCGGGCGGTGCAACAAAAGCGTTAGAAGTAAACAAACTTGTATCGGAAAAAATCAAAATAATAAACGACATCGCATTCCAAACAAATCTTTTAGCCTTAAATGCAGCAGTTGAAGCAGCAAGAGCAGGAGAACACGGAAGGGGATTTGCAGTAGTTGCCGCCGAAGTAAGAAAACTTGCAGAAAACAGCAAAAAAGCAGCAGACGAAATTGTAAATTTAGCCAACGAAAGTTACAATCTTTCTGAACAATCGGGAAAAAAAATTGCAGAAGCCGTTCCTTCAATTGAAAAGACCGCACGTTTAGTTCAGGAGATTACAGCGTCGAGCAACGAACAGAAATCAGGTTCAAATCAAATTAACAGCGCAATACTCCAACTCAACGCTGTAACACAGCAAAATGCAGCATCGGCAGAAGAGCTAACCTCAAGCGCAGAGGAACTTTCAAAACAAGCAGAACAACTAAACGAAATTACAGCATACTTCAATATAGGAAATAAAGTGGAGAAGAAAAACGCTGCAACCAATAGCAAAAAGAATAACCCATCGGCTAAAATCAGCAAAACAAATCAATCGAAACCATTGAAGATGAAATCGGGAGTTAATTTGCTAGACAATGAATTCGAAAACTTCTAAATAATCAAAGCCATGAAAACAGAAATTACCATACTATACGTTGACGATGAGCCAATTAACCTATTCCTTTTCAACCAACTTTTTGAAAAAAAATATAAAGTCATCACAGCTGAATCGGGTTATGCGGGTTTAAATATAATTGAGAGGAATCCTAATATCGATGTAGTAATTAGCGATATGAAAATGCCTGGGATGAATGGCATAGAGTTTATTCAGAAAGCAAAAGAACTTTACTCAAATATCCACTATTACATCCTAACAAGTTTCGATATTACTCCAGAGATTGACAAAGCATTAAAAACTGGACTAATTGATAAGTATTTTCAAAAGCCTTTTAATTTGCAAGAAATTGAATCTACAATATCAGAAAAACTTAATATCACATAAAACAAGAATTGAATAAATAGGAAACCCTGCAAAATAAGCTTTGCAGGGTTTTTAGTTCCGTGAAAATCAATTTTATTTACAGTACAAATCAATCACCTGGTTCAACCCGCGTTCGCATACTCTACAGAATCGTAATGATTTTGAAAACATAATGCAATCCACCTCAGGTCTGTACATTCCATTGCTTAAGTAATTAGCACCTTCGAACGCACCAACTTTTCCTGCATAAGGGTCATTTTCTAGTACTTTTATTTTGTTTGAATCCTTTTTCTCGTACTCAGCTTTATTCCATGGTGTAGGAATTGGAATACCAGGTGTAACAATATCTTTCCACTTTAAGTTTTCTGGATTTAGCAACGCTGTAACGTTGAATTCCCAAGGCTCTACGCTTGTATTTGCAGGGTCATAAGCTACGTGACTTTGGTAGTACTCATCGGCCAAGCCAGCAATGTGGTGACCCATTTCGTGCACAAAAACGTAGTCGTTATAATCGGAACGTGCACCAGCTGTTATATAAAGGTTGTAAATACCTCCACCACCATACTTGGTTGAATTAAGAAGAATCACAATAAAATCGTAGGGTGCTGCACCGGCATAATCCCTTACTACCCAATCGTTATTTGAAAGCACATACCTATCCACACCAAAAGTGTTGTAGGTTGTTTCCAACGGATTTTTAGGGAAGAAATTCTTGTTGGGATTAGCTATTCCACTTTCCTGAGAAATAACCTCTACTGACCAAACATTAAAGTCATTTTTACGTGCTTTATATGGGTCAACCGCAAAGAAATACTCCACGAACTTATTGGCATCATCACGGAAAAGTTTCATTTCATCGGCGGTGTAGCCATCGCCAAGAATAACAATATCTAATTTAGATTTAACATCGCCACTATTCACCAACTGATTTACCTTAACACTGGCAGGTTTTTGCTCAGCATTAAAACCTGTTGGGTCAACCTCAAAATTCCAAATTGGCTGAAGAATGTTTTTGGCATCACGCTTTTTCATAACAACATTAACCTTTGCCTTTGGCCAAGGGATACGGATTGATTCCTTGAATGGAAGGGTTTTCTCCTTTGCCTCAGCGGTTGTTTGCCACTCGCCGAAAACGCTGCAAAAGCCTTGGGAAAATAATAGTTTATTTGTTGCAGCATCGTAAACCTCATAGAAGTAAAGCCCTAATTGGTATGGGTCGGTTAAATGGTAGGTTTTGCCAGCCCAAACACCCTCGGGTTTTGCACTTACCAATTCAAACTTCTCGCTGGAAACATCTCCTTTGTGGATATAATCCAAACGCATTGTTTTATCGACAAAGTACGTCTCAAAATCAACCTTATCGGAAACTTGAGCAAAGGAAGAATTGATTAATACAACCAATCCTATTGTTAGAATAAACAATGATACTTTTTTCATTTTTACTGTAATTAGTTATGATTTGAATCAGAACGTGTGGTGTCTCATTGTTTGGATTGTGGAGCCATCGTTTAGTTTAATCTCGCCCATCAAATCAACAGTAAGGCAACTGTGAATGGGGAGTATAGCCACTAAATCGCCTACTTTAAATGGAAAATCGTTGGGAAAAGAAATAACTCCATGCTCTTGGCTTAACGATTTTACATATAAATCCTCAAGGGGCTTACCCCAATTTTTACCATCGAAACTGCAAACCATACCGAAGGAAGTTTCACCATTTTGTAGTTTGATACTATCCTTTGACAGATGAACTGCGCCGCAATGGATTACAGCCTCCCGCCGACCCTGATTGATATCAACCACCGGACAAATCATTGCAACAGCAATATCGTTGGTTGTACACGACCCAATTTGACTCTGCATAACATCGTAAAAAACGAAGTTACCAGGACGAATCTCGTCAATTCCCCAAAATTCATCGGCAATGGAACACGAAGGAGTATCGCCGTACGATACAACAACATCGGGATGTGATTCCTTCCAAAATGCCTTTAGCTTGGTTAACTTGCTCAACGAATCGCGATGAATTTTTAGAATCTCATCGGTTGAGGTTGCCTTATACGTATGACCTGCGTGACATAGGAATCCTTTAAACTTCAAACTCGAATTTCCCTCAATCTGGTTAACCATCAGAGCAATTTCGCGAGTATTATCAGGACTGAGCCCAGAACGGTTATGCCCAACATCTATCTCAATAAAAACACCAATATTTTCGTTTAGTTGGTTAACGGATTTCAGCAGGTTTGATGCCGATGAAAAAATCACATTTAAACTTATCTTTTTAGCCAAGCTATTTATGTCGTCAACCTCGAAAGGATTAACCGGGAATGCAATGGTAATATCAGTCCATCCGGCATTGGCAAAGTACTCGGCCATTTTTACCGATGAAACAGTGCAACCGTTTGTGCCTAGTTCACGAAACCATTCTGCAATTTGGACACTTTGATGAGTTTTAAAATGTGGACGTAATACCAATTTATGCAGAATGGCCTTGGAGGCCATTCTATCAATATTTCTTTTACAAGTATCGGTATCTAAAAGAAGAAATGGAAGTCTATGCATTGTGTTGGTCTGGATTAATTTCGAAACGTTTACCCATTTGAATTTGAGGAATCAAAACTAACGATAATCGCTTGAGCATATAAACTTTTGCCTCGGTAGGGGTAATCTCAATGTATGGCTTATCGAAGTTAAGACTTAAAAAACGAGGTAATAATCGGGCCCGCTCAAACACTACTTTACCATCGGCCTGTTTAACAGCCATATAATCCTCCTTAAAGAAAAACTCTTTCAGCTTTTCTTGGTTAAGATTTGCTAAAGGCGAAATGGTTAAAATAACCTTTTTATATGAAAATGCAGTTGTAACTGCTATAATTAAAGGAAGTACGACCGTTATTGGAATCAATATTATATAGTATTTTGAATAATTGTCCCAAGTTAATGCACCTCCAATCAATTGAATAATTAGTAGGAGTATTGCCATCATTACTAATGCAAAGAAAAAATGTAGGAAGAATATTTCTACCTGACCTTTACTTTTTGCATCCTGACTGTGAACTGATAGTGCCATGGCTATTTATTTGGTTTAATGGTTTGTAGTCCGTTATTCTATACAGCAAATTATTAATCAAATTTACGGCTATTTCTTATTATAACAATGGAATATAGTTAATGTTAATAGTTACTTAAAAATTCCAATTCCTTTTTCTCCAGTCGATTTTTCGTAAGCCCTAAACATTCCGGTGGTATTCATATCCATACAAATATTGCCCTCCTTATCCACAGCAATTAAACCACCACGGCCATCAACTTTTTCGAGTTTACTGTTGATTACCAAATTAACAGCATCAACCAAACTTAAGCCTTTGTACTCCACAAGCGCCGAAATATCGTGTGCAACAGTAAAACGGATAAAAAACTCGCCGTGACCAGTTGCCGAAACTGCACAGGTTGCATTATTTGCATAGGTTCCAGCTCCAATAACTGGAGCATCGCCAACACGATTGTATCGTTTGTTGGTCATCCCTCCTGTTGATGTTGCTGCCGCAAGGTTTCCATGAATATCAAGCGCAACACAACCAACTGTTCCCATTTTCTCTTTATCAAGATATTTTTGCAAATCGTTCCATCGGGGTTGAGTGAAGAAGTAACTACTATCAACCATCTCTGCACCCATACTCCTAGCAAAATCCGATGCTCCTTTACCTACCATCATTACGTGAGCCGATTTTTCCATAACCAACCGCGCAGTAGAAATTGGGTTCTTTATATCGCCAACCCCTGCAATGGCACCAGCCATAAGATTTCTACCGTCCATTATGGCTGCATCAAGTTCATTCTTGCCATCGTGAGTAAAAACAGCGCCCTTGCCTGCGTTGAATAATGGGCAATCCTCCAAGTATCTGACAACCTGCTCAACAGCATCGAGGCTTGTGCCCCCATTGGCTAGAATTGTTTTTCCTATCTCTAATGCTTTAAGTAACTCTGCTTGGTAGTTATCTATCTGCTCCTGAGTAAAATTTTCCTTTTTCATATTTCCGGCACCGCCGTGTAGCACAATGCTCCATGTTTGTGCCAGCAATGAATTAGCTAAAAGAATTAGAACAATGAGGGATAGTATCGTTTTGAAAGGTTTCATAACTTTGGTTTAGGCTTTTCAAATGTAGTAAGGATGATAATAGGTTGTACCATTTATTTTGATTTTAACATATTTGACTAAAACTAACACTCTAACTATCGTACTTAACAACAAAGATGGTTGCTGCTTGTAATGCTGAGCGGTAGCAAAGCATCTCCATTGTTGTCCATTCAAATACGGGATTTCTCGATATCGCTCGAAATGACAGAAAGGTAAATGTTTTGTAGTGCTTGAGATGAAAGATTGAAATTAAAAATATCCTAAAAATTAACTAGGTTTGCACTCGAAAATCAATTTAAGTAATTCAAAATGAAGAACAGACTACTCTTTATCCTAAAATACTCCATTTTTTGGATGCTCACTTTCGCTGTATTCCGCTTACTGTTTATGGCTTATAACATCAAGCAAACACTTCTGATTACTTTTGGCGATTTTATTAATATTTTGGTTAGGGGTGCATGGATGGATTTATCGTTAACTGGTTACATAATTCTCTTAACATCTGTTTTTATTGGTATTCTTTTCTTTGTCAATAAAAAATGGCTTTCTGGAATACTTACAACTCAAACACTGCTACTATTAACATTGATTTCCTTTATATCGATTTCCGACTTTGAACTATACCGGAACTGGGGCTTTAGAATTGATGCCACTCCCCTGCTCTACCTTAAAACGCCCAA
Source organism: Bacteroidota bacterium (assembly GCA_023406715.1). Classification (GTDB taxonomy): domain Bacteria; phylum Bacteroidota; class Bacteroidia; order Bacteroidales; family Tenuifilaceae; genus SB25. The sequence goes on from JAEXVC010000097.1 coordinate 16,217, forward strand.
AGAAGCAATGGCATCAATGGAAACCTTTATGATTGTCATTTTTGTAACAGTTACAATCATTACAATTATTGGGTTTTATTGGGCTTATAGGAAATGGGTTGCCTGCACATTAAATAATGCTGAAAACGGGAAATGGTGGTACTCTCCTATTTTTATTACAATTGCCGGAACAATGATTCTACCTATACGCGGAGGCTTGGGAATTGCCCCCATGAATCCCGGAAAGGTTTATTTCAGTTCTAAAACCTACTGCAACCATGCAGCGTTGAATGCTCCATGGAATATGATGTATTCCATATCTAAATCGGGTAAAATGAATAAGCGCTACCCCGATACCATTGGTAAAGAAAAAGCACAAGCTCTTTTTGCCGAACTAATGCAGAATAATCCAGATTCTACTAAGGTACTCAAAACGGATAGACCAAACATTGTCCTAATAATGTTGGAAAGTTTTACATCGAAGTTAATTGAACCCCTTGGTGGAAAAGAGGGTGCTACTCCTAACTTCAATGCGCTAAGTAACGAAGGTCTATTCTTCACCAAAATGATATCGAGCGGAGATCGTAGCGATAAGGGTATTATTGCTATTATATCAGGATTTCCTGCACAGCCAACCCAATCAGTTATAAAATACCCAACAAAGTCACGAAAACTGGCTACTATTAGCGGAGCACTTGTTGATGCAGGCTATAGCGCTGCATTCTACTACGGTGGCGACCCCGATTTTGCCAATATCCGTTCGTATCTATACTCAGCAAAGTTTAGCAGAATTATTACTCAGGATGATTTTCCACGTAACTACCGCAATTCCAAGTGGGGAGTTCACGATGAGCACGTTTTTAAGTATCTTTTAAACGATATCGATACTGCCAAAGGACCATTCTTCAAGATGTTTTTCACACTGAGCAACCATGAACCTTTCGAGATCCCTGCAAAATCAAAATACCCAGGAACAGAAGAGGTAAACCAATTTTTAAGTTCGGCTTTTTATACTGACAGTTGTTTGGGTAACTTTTTTGCTGAAGCAAAGAAACGTGAGTGGTATAACAATACTATATTTATTCTTATTGCCGACCACGGACACCGACACCTAGGCAAAAGTACAAACTACTCCACTGACAAATTCTCTATTCCAATGCTTTGGGTAGGAGGTGCACTTAACGTCGAACCCAAAAAAATTGATAAAACCTGCTCCCAAGTTGACTTGGCGGCAACACTTCTTAATCAAGTTAACCTAAGCTATTCTAACTTTGTTTTCTCCAAGAACATACTAAACCCAAACACACAACCATTCGCTTACTACGCATTTAACAACGGTTACGGCTTTGTATCGGCCACCGATACTATTATTTACGACCACGTAAGCCGCAAGTATATCATGCAAAATGGAGTAAATGTCGAAAAAACAACCGAAAAAGCAAGCGCTTTTTTCTATGTTTATCAGGATGTGTTTTTGGGGTTGTAGAAAATAGTTGTTCGTTGATAGTTGATTGTTGTTCGTAAATTGACTAACGGGATAGTTGTTTCAGTATCTGCAATACAAAATCCCTCAACTTTGGTAAGGATAACAAAGTAATTAATAAGGATTGATGGAGAGTTGGATGATTGGAGTGATACTCCAAGACTCCACTGCTCCAAAAGCCCAGCACTCCATTCCTCCAACATTCTACCTCTGTACCATTTCAAATTCACAAATTCTCCTCATTTTCAAATTAAAATTATCTATCTTAGAGTCACCAAACTCTAACCACTAACCTATGGGCGATTTTAACTCATTTCTCAATTTCCTAAAACTTGTTGCTATTACCACATTCAGCCAGTTAACTTGGCTTTTAGGATTGCTTTTTATTTTTGGTTTGGTACTTTACATTTTTGCACGTTTTACCCGTGTTACATACGTTAAAACAGCAGGTACAACGCTCGATATTGTTATTACAGGCTGGATTGGCACACCAATTCACGAGTTGGGGCATGCAATATTCTGCCTAATTTTCCGCCACAAGATTACAGAAATGAAACTTTACAGCCCCAACTCCACCGACGGAACCATAGGCTACGTTAACCACTCCTACGATACCAAAAGCACCTATCAGAAAATTGGCAATTTCTTTATTGGCGTTGGGCCAATAATTTTTGGTGCGATGGTTCTGTACGCGCTACTTTATTTTTTAGTACCCAACAATACCGATGTATTCTCGTCCATTGAGCAGCAAAGCAAAAGCCTGGTGCAAGGTGTACGTGGTGAGTGGGCTGGAGTTCTTGGTTCGCTATGGGATTCTACATTGAATACACTTAGCGCGCTGTTCCGAAAAAGTAACTTTTCCGATTATAAGTTCTGGATATTCTTATACCTATCAATGTGCATTTCATCGCATATGGAGTTAAGCCCACCGGATATTAAAGGGGCTTGGCGCGGTTTGCTAACACTTGTACTATTCTTTTTGGTGTTTAACATTATAATACTTGGCCTTGAGGCCACAGGTGTAAGCGCACATTTTGGCAATTGGTGGAACTACTTTAAGTTGGAAAGCTACGCAACAGGCATAAACAAGTGGGTTGGTACATTTGGAGCGCTGTTTGTGTTTGCGTCAATAATCTCGGGGTTAAATTTTGTGGTAACATATATTGGCCTAACCCTATATAACCTAATAAGAAAGAAGGGGTTTGTGAATCCGATTTGGTAATCCCTTCAACAAAACATCATTTGCAAGAATAACTAGCCACTAAAAACAAACAATACATAGCCTGTAATAACAAAAATTTAAACAACTATGAAACAATCCCTAAAAGTAAAAATATCTAACCTAACCACTTGGATAATGCTAGGAACCATAGCGCTTATTATACTTTGGTTTATTGGGTTTATAGTATCGGTAACTTTCGATTTAAATGTGTTTACAAGCCGCACATCGGAGTTTTTCTTTTCGTTTATTGGCTTTGCATTTGTGCTGGTTACGTGCGCTGCTATTCTGAGCATCAGCCTAAACATCAGCCTTATTGCCGATAGCAAAATTCAGGAAATGAAGTTGGATAGTTCAAAAACTATTATCACCAAAAAGTTTATCTATACAAGCGGTTTGGTTGTTGCGCTGCTCATTGCATTCCTTTTTGCTGGCGATTACCTATCACGCCAGAATGAGAAAGCAAAGCTGGTTAACGAGGCAGAGGATTTGATTGCCCGCTACAAGAAATCCATTGAGGAACTTACCCTATTTATACAGGATACCGCCCAACTCGATAAGATTCCAGAATTTCTAAATGTTCTATCGAATCAAAAGGAGGAGTTTCCAACAATCACCATACTAACGTCGGCAAAGTATAAAGATGAGACTGTATTCCTTGAAATATCGGGTTGGACAACCAAAGAATCGCTAAAAAATCCATACTTCGACAATTCGTTCTACAAATGCAGTATGAACGATTGCGATTATTTGCTTGAGGTTTTTGAAAAGGGCAAAAATGACAGTTACTTTTGGACAGAGAAGAATAATTACAAGTATTACTATCCGTTCGAAAAGAATGGGAAAAAGATGCTGTTGCTTTTCTCGAAGTATGAGCGATATGGGAAGTTTGGGTCATAAACCATCACTATCGCTCGTCTCCTGACGCATGATGCTTACTATGCTCTTCCCTTGCGATGCAAAAAAATGCACCCATACCTAGAATGGGCATAACGTGCGTCGCAATTCTATGCAACACATTCTTTACCCCGATTTGAAACTCGGGCTAGGAAATATAAATCTTGCAGGGGTTATCCCTATAATTACGAAAAAAACACCCTCGAGCTTCAGAAAACACGAACTAACTTGAGTGACCTTAACAAACTCTTACAATAAATTACTAATACTATACACTCTTTTGCTTATTAAAAATCGGCAAAAGTTTAAACTCAGCCGATTTCTTTGAAAGAATAAAACTAACGCAAATAATACACAATATTTAAATAAATTATAAATATCATGAATAAAGTATTAGTTCGATTCAACGTATTGAACTAATTGTAAAATGCTTTCTACATTATTGAAAACAACATCATGTTGATTTGTATACGTTTTAAGTAATTCTTTTTTATCACTATATATTTTTTTAAACTGTTTCATACTTTTAAATGACTGAAAATCTCCACCTTTTTTTATTACATAACTTACAAAAGGATACAGATCATATCCTCCAGGTAAATTTAAATTATAGTATGCAGAGTTTGAAATAATAGAAGAATACTTTGTTATAGACGCAGTTTCAGAAGATATACCATATCCAACCGACTCCCCTTTATTCTTCATATAACATTTGTAAAGAACAAGCAGATCAAATTGTGGTTGTGAAATTAATTCATAAAATTTGCTTTTCCACACAATGAATTTCTTATCCTTTATAATAATAGTATCTATCTCATTAACTTTATCTTTTCCAATAGCCATCTTTTGACCATTTTCATCAAACACCATCTCCTCCGTCAATGAATTATAGTTTAAAGGCAATTTATAAACCTCTCCAGACTTCATAATTATAGTACCTTCATTAAACTCATTAAAAACATAGTGATTTGCAACGTGCAAAGATGATTGAGCAAAAATTTTAAGAAAAATGAAACTCAATAATAAAGTAAAATAAAGTTTTTTCATGACTAGGTATTTTAAGATTAACTATTAAATTTTTATCAAATTTAGTATTAAAAATTTCACACTATTTAACAAATTTCATGCCATACAACAAGTGAGAAAACATAGTTTTTTTTATAAAAAATAAGCAATAAATTTAAAGCATATAAAATTTGACCCAAACATCATCTACCAATTAAAAATTTCATTTCAGATTTCTTATACTATTCAATAGAATTATAGGTTAGTAAGTCTTCTCAAGAATTATTAAATCTATCCTCTACCTTTACACGTTTATTTACAAAATTCGAATTCAAGCCTTATGCCATAAAGCAGAACCCTGACTTTAATCTCAAAAAAATGTTTATTTTGCGTCAAAACAAATTGAATTATGAACTTCACCGATAAAGACCTTAGAGATGCCGCCATAATTGCCTTACGCGATTGTATGGGACTTCAGAAAACCGAAACGCTGCTTATTGTTACCGATGAATTGAAGCGTGAAATTGGCCTAGCCCTTCACAATGCTGGTAAGGAACTATGCACGGAGTCTATGCTGATTGAAATTAAATCCAGAGAAATAGACGGACAAGAACCACCTGCTCCAGTTGCAGCATTAATGAAATTGGTTGATGTGGTTGTTTGCCCCACCGAAATGTCGTTAACCCATACCAATGCACGTCGCGAAGCGGCTGCTTTGGGCGTTCGCTTTGGCACAATGCCTGGTATCAATATCGACACAATGGTGCGCTGCCTAAACGCCGACTACGAAAAAATTATCGCACTTACCGATTTTATTGCCGCCAAAATGGTTGGTGTTAGCACAATTAAGGTTGTTACTGAAAAAGGAACCAACGTGGTAATGCCAGTTAAGGACCGTAAAATTCTACCTAGCAAGGGTGTTATGCGCAATAAGGGCGAGAGTGGCAATTTACCATCGGGCGAGGTTTACCTTGCTCCGTGGGAGGATCAAACCAACGGTAAACTGGTGATTGATGGCTCAATGGCAGGAATTGGGATGATTGAAACTCCCATTACAATTGAAATTGTTAACGGATACGCCGAAAGCATTACTGGTGGTAAGCAGGCTGAACAACTAACTGCTATGCTCGACAAGGTTGGACGCGATGCCCGCGCTGTTGCCGAGTTTGGTATTGGCACTAACTACAAGGCTATTCTAACCGGCGAAATCCTTGAGGATGAAAAGGTATTTGGTACAATCCATATTGCCTTCGGCAATAATATTAGTATGGGTGGACGAATATCGGTGGGTAGCCACTTGGATGGTTTAGTAAAAGAACCCGACGTTTACTTCGATGATGAACTGATTATGAAAAAAGGCAAAATGATAGAATTTGAGATTTAATTGTATAAAATAAAATATTAAAAGGGCTTTGGCAAATTGATGGCTAAAGCCCTTTTTGTTTTACAAACAAAACTAAACCATTCATTTTATACCGAAACAAAACTCTTTAATTCTTTATTTTTCATATATTAATGCTTTCAACCAAAGTACTAGTTTATGAAAATCAGTAAACCTATAGTTACATTAATTGGTGAAATTCATGATATTTCCAATACAACAATATATGCAATATCTGCCTTAGCGGGAATATTATCTCTTTTGTTTTCGCCGTATAGCTTCGATACTCAGCTTGGAACAACTACAATCAGCGTTCCTTGGTCATTGATTCTTCCAATTATGGTAGCATTAGTATATGGCTGGAAATCGGGATTAATTGCAAGTTTAAGCGGTGGTGCATTTTTTCCATTCCTACTATGGCCCGATAATGGATATGCTAACTTTATCACCTTTTCATTATATACAATACTATTCACTTTTTTAGGGGCAATAATTCAGAAACAATTCCTTTACAAAAAATTAACTTATTACTATCAACTATTACTATTCCTAACTCTTTTCGGAGTTATTTTAACCCTTTCGTATAACTTCTTATTTCCTAAATTACTTGCACAAAATCCACCTTTTTGGGTAAAAAGCACTATCAACTATATCGACAAAAAGATTCTTTTACTATTCGCAATCAAGGATACTATAAACGCATTTTTCCTTGTACTAATAGCCGATTTACTTTTAACCCAACCCATGATTAGAAAACTATTGGGGTTAAATACTAAATACTACATGAAGTTCAATCATAGTATATTTAGAGTAACAATCATTCTTTGCTTAATAGTTTGGTTGGTGTTTATCGGAATTAGCTACTCTTTACTTTACTCACATACCGGATTCGATGATGGACATAATGCTGTTGCGTTTATAGTCATTTTTATTGGAGGCATAATCTCATCCAGAATTATAATTCACTACACCGAAAAACAACTAATTGCATCGAGCAAACTTTCTGAGAGCGAATCGTACCTTAAGATGCAATTCGAAAAAATGCCCAATGCTTATATTCTTTGGGATAAAAATTTTAGAGTTATAAAATGGAATCCAAGTGCTGAAAAAATATTTGGATATAAAGAATCTGAAATGATTGGCAGAAGTGCCTTAGAAACACTTGTTCCCGAAAACCAAAAAAAAATTGTAAGTGAAGTTTGGGAAACACTAATTGACAAAAAAACAGAATTAAAAAGTAACAATGAAAATATAACAAAGGACGGCAGGATAATTACTTGTGAGTGGTCTAACAATCCTATTGTAAATGAAAATGGCGAGGTACCTGAGGTTATTTCAATGGTTCAAGACATAACGGTATCAAAAAAAACGGAGGAGTGTTTACATTTCATTGCCACGCAGGAGTGGGATAAGGATAATAGTTTTTTTCAGAAAATTGCCGAATATTTGGCCAAACAACTCAACTTCGACTATGTAATAATAAGTAATGTTGATAAAAAAGAATTAAACGCAAACTCAATTGCATACTATGCTGGAAATAAATTTCTGAACAATGTAGTTTACAAACTCAAAGGCTCCCCATGTGAGAATGTTTACGGAAAAAACCTTTGCATTTATCCAAGCGAAATTCAAAAGCAATTCCCTGAGGATAAGGCACTCATAAAAATGAATGCCCAAAGTTATGCAGGTCAACCCTTATGGGATGCAAATGGCAATCCTATAGGTTTAATTGCTTGCATTAGCAAAAAGAACATTGTAAATCAAGAGTTAATAAAACCCATTCTCTATATTGTTTCGTCGAGGGTAAGTTCGGAAATGGTTCGAAAACAAGCTCAGGATGCGCTTAAAGAGAGCGAGTTTTTTTTCAGGGAATCGCAGCATGCAGCAAATGTTGGTTCGTATAAAACTGACTTTACAAAAGGCTACTGGGAATCGTCCGAAGTTCTGGACGAAATTTTTGGTATTGATAAAAGCTATGAACGAAGCATACAGGGCTGGTTGAATATTGTTCACCCTGACGATAGAGAAATGATGACCTCATATCTCATGCAGGAGGTTATTCAAAATCGACAACCGTTCAATAAAGAGTACAGAATAACTCGTATTTCCGACAATTCATCTCGATGGGTATTAGGTCTTGGAAACACTCAATTCGATATCAATGGAAACATTTTAAGTTTAATAGGAACAATACAGGATATTACAGACCGAAAAATAACCGAGGAAAAGATAAGACTTAGCGAAGAGAGATTCAAGACTGTAGCAGATTCGGCCGAAGAGTGGATTTGGGAAACAAATGCCGAAGGATTATACACCTATTCGAGCGATGTGGTAGAAAAAATTCTTGGCTATAAACCCGAAGAAATTGTTGGCAAAATGCATTTCTACGATTTATTCGACGAAGAATTGCGTGAACATTACAAAAACATAGCGAATGAGGCTTTTGCCCTTAAAGTTGGGTTTAAAGATTTTATCAACTACAATACTCACAAAAATGGTAGTAAAGTTATTTTACGCACAAGTGGCAGTCCGATTCTAAATAATGAGGGAAAGCTCGTTGGTTATAGAGGAGCAGATGCGGATATCACATTACAAAAACAAACCGAAATTGAGTTAAGGGAAAGCGAGGAAAAATATCGGCTCCTTTTCGAAAATATGACAACAGGCTTTGCGTTACACGAGATTATTTGCGATGAAAATGGTAAACCAATCGACTATAAATATATCATAGCTAATCCCGCATTCGAAAAACTAACAGGAATTTCAGCCTCTTCTATTCAGGGGAAATGCATCACGGAATTACTGCCTCATATTGAACCGTATTGGATTGATACATTTGGTAAAGTTGCACTTTCTGGCGAATCCATTACATATGAAAACTACACAGTCGATATCGACAAATACTTCGACACGTGGGTATTCTCCCCTCGTAAAGGGCAGTTTGCTGTTGTGTTCAACGATATAACTGATAGAAAAAGAGCAGAACTAGCAATAAGACAACTTTCAATTGCCATTGAGCAGAGTCCTGTATCAGTAGTAATTACAGATACTTCAGGAAAAATTGAGTACGTTAATCCCAAATTTACAGAGGTAACCGGGTATCAGTTGGATGAAGTTTTGGGAAAAAATCCACGCGTTCTCAAATCGGGACAAACTTCGAAAGAAGAATACGACAATTTATGGGAAAGCATAAAATCGGGAAAAGAATGGCGCGGAGAATTTTGCAATATCAAAAAGAATAAACAACGATTCTGGGAAAGTGCTGTAATTTCGCCAATCCTCAACGAAAAAGGTGAAATAACTCACTTTGTAGGAGTAAAGGAGGATATTACCGAGAAAAAAGAGTACGAAAAAAGAATTCTTAACTCAATTATTGAAGCGGAGGAAAGGGAACGTAACAGATTCTCGCGTGAACTCCACGATGGTATTGGCCCTCTCCTATCCACCATTAAACTATACTTCCAATGGCTTGCCGAATCGTCCGATAAGGATGATAAAACAACCATTATTGAAAAAGGCGAAAAGAATATTAACGATGCTATTGAAACCATACGTGAAATATCAAACAATCTTAGTCCTCGCACATTGAACAGTTTTGGTGTAATTGCAGCTTTAAGAAACTTTATCGACAGCATTAATAAAACACAAAAACTTCAAATTAATTTGATATCAAATATCGATGTCCGTTTCGATGAGAAAATTGAGATAATACTTTACAGAGTCTCCACAGAGCTCATAAATAACACTTTAAAGTACGCAAAAGCATCGAAAGTAAGCATAAACCTATTTTACAGTACCGAAAAAAGTGTTGTAAACTTGAACTATTACGACAACGGAATGGGTTTTAACTACGAGGAAACAATGCAAGCAGGAAAAGGATTAGGCTTACAGAATATTGCCCAGAGAATTAACTCAGCAAACGGAAAACTAAATCTTACTAGTAGTTTAGGTAACGGAATCTTTGTGGAAATTGAACTACCAGCAGAAGCTAAAAAATAGTATATTAGCAATAATTTTACTCTAATGCTCAAAACCAACAAATATAGAATAGTAATTGTTGATGACCACGCCCTATTCAGAGAGGGCATTAAACTGCTTATTGAGCATGAAAAAATAGGTGAAGTTATTGCCGAACTTGAGAATGGGAAAAAATTCCTTGATTTTATTGTTGATGAAAAACCCGATATAGTTTTAATGGATATTGATATGCCTATTATGAATGGCATAGAGGCAACTCAAAAAGCAATAGAACTATATCCCGATATAAATATTTTGGTACTCTCCATGCATGGCGACCAAAACCACTACAACCAACTAATTAGCGCTGGCGCTAAGGGATTCGTCTTAAAAACATCGGGTAAACAGGAACTTCAAAACGCTATTACAACTGTGTTACATGGCGATAGCTATTTTTCGAGCGAGTTGCTTCGCAAAATTATTGTCGAGATTTCGAAACCAAAGGAAAACGATAAATCAAACAAACTTAATATTGATTTTACCGAACGAGAACTTGAGGTTCTTGGATTTTTCTGCGGTGGATTAACCGTAAGCGAAATTGCCGATAAAATGTTCCTAAGCGTAAAAACTATTGAAGCTTACCGCTCCAAACTTCTGCAAAAAACTGGTGTAAAAAACACCATTTGTTTAGTTCTATTTGCCATAAAAAACAAAATAGTATCACTATAAATTAAAATCTACTAGGGTTTACACCATCATCACATAGAGTAAACCCCCATCAATTTTTATCCATTACTCCAATAAATAACCACGTTTACACTCTATTATAAGCTATTGAATGGGGATAAATTTGTAACAAATATTTTCCCCATGAAAATCATTATAGTTGACGATAACGAAGAGTTCCGCTCTACCCTTAAGTTCTTTATTGAACAAAAACTTAAGCACACCGTGATAGCAGAAGCCTGTAGTGGAGAGGAATTCCTAACCATGGACTTAAGAATTGTAAAGGATGCCGATATAATTCTGATGGATATTATAATGAAAGATATCAGCGGAATTGAGGCAACCATGGCCATGAACTGGAACCACTACGGTTTAAAAATAATTGCCGTAACAATGCATGTTGAGAAAGTATTCCTTACTCAGATTATTGAAGCCGGGTTTAAGGGCTGTGTTTTCAAATCGGATATTTTTAAAGAACTGGAAACCGCACTGAATGAGGTTCACGAAGGGAGACTGTACCTAAATCCCGATATTAAAATTAAACCCAATTAACCATGAAATTTAAAATACTTATCGCTTCATATATTTCATTTTTGTCATTGTACTCTTTTTCACAGGATACATCTTCCGTTGATAAAAAGAATGCATTGGCTTTTAACGCAAACTATGTTAGCGATTTTGTTGATAATATTCATGGTGGGATTAAAACTGGAACGGCATATTTGGGACAAGTAAACATTGGATTAACTTTAAACACAAAGGAATCTGGACTTTGGAATGGTGGAGAATTCTATATCCACATACAAAACTCTCATGGAGCAACACCATCGGCAAATCTAGTGGGCGACAGCCAAGTTTTCACAAACATTGAAAACGGAAATTATACATATCTATATGAATTCCGATACAAACACACTTTCGATAACATTTGGATTAACCTTGGAATTATCGATTTAAATACCGAATTCATTAAAACCGCCGAAGGGTCAAACTTTATAAATAGCGCCTTTGGTGTTATCCCTTCGGTATCGGGAAATATTCCTTTATCAATTTTCCCGAAAAATGCTTTGGGCATAATGCTTAACTATAGCATATCGGAAAACCTATCGGTACAAACATCAATTATCGATGGTAATCCAGGCTCGCTCAACGACGACCCTCATAATTTAAAACACAAAATATCGCTTAGCGAAGGTTTATACTACTCTGGAGAATTCATTTACTCAAATCAAAATTCAAAATACAAACTATGCGGATATTACCACTCAGGTGATTTTGTTGATTTAATTGATATAGAAAAAACACATAGCCATAACTTTGGATTATATGCCATAGCAGACCAGTCAATTATAACATTCTCCGAAACAAAGAAAGTGAATGGCTTTATTCAAATGGGCTACGCCCCTATGAATAGGAATTTAATTGACTTTTACTTTGGCAGCGGTTTAAACTATTACTCTCCATTCAACCGGAAAAATGATGTGGCAGGAATAGCCGTTGCGCATGCAAGACTCTGTAAGGACTACTATAGGATGTATAAACAAACCCTTTCCAAAACAGAAACTACAATTGAGATGAATTATAGCATCGCAATAAATAAATACCTAACCGTTCAGCCAAACATTCAATATATCATCAACCCTGGAATGAGCAATGAAATGAATAATTCCTTGGTTTCAACATTGCGTTTAAAACTTTCATTCTAAAACAAATAAAAACATAAATAATTGCACCATGAAAAATCTAAAAATTTCACAAAAACTAATTGTCAGTTTTTTTGTTGTGATCGCGCTTTTCACGCTAGCATCAACATATCAACTTGTACAACAAAGAAAACTGGCAAAGCTTCAGGACGAAGGAGCATTAAGAGCTCACGCTCTTGTTTATGCCAAAGAATCATCAGCTATGGGTTATAAAATGTACCAGGTAGTTGCCGATGCAATAATCAATAATAATATTACAGAAGCATTAACTAAATGGAATGAAACAAAAAAAGATGTAAATGATGACTTGTCAAATCTAGAAAAAGTAATTGACGCTGATATTGAAAAACAATACTTCCAACAAGGCCATGAACATATAGATGAATTCATTACAATTTTCGAGGGCGAAATGATCCCATTGCTAAAAGCAAATGCATCAATGGAAGAAATTAGAATTATTGATGCTAAACTCGATGCCTTAATTACCGACCTCGATATTCCTTTGACAAAACTAGTAGACTCAATAGATGCAGAAAATGAGGCCGCAGACAAGTTGTTTGACGAAACAGTAAAGGAAGAATTTATCATTTCAATTATAGTAAACCTTTTGGCAATTACTGTGGCTATTATATTCACAATAATTCTGGTTAGACTAATTGCTAAACCATTAGAATTGGGGGTAAACTTTGCAAAGGAAATCTCCGAGGGAAATTTAATGGCAAAACTAAATATCGACCAAAAAGATGAAGTTGGAATTCTTGCCGCATCACTTCAAAATATGGTTTTTAAACTAAAAGATATTATTGGCAATGTAATTTCGGGTGCCGACAATATTACCAGTGCAAGTTTCCAGTTAAGTAGTACATCGCAGGAATTATCGCAAGGTGCAAACGAGTCGGCTTCGTCGGTCGAAGAGGTGTCGTCCACCATGGAGCAAATGACCGCAAATATTGAACAAAACAACCAAAATGCAGGCCATACCGAAAAAATATCGCTAAGTACGCTTCAGAATATCAAACAGGTTGCAAACAAATCAAACGAAGCAGTTGAAGCCAACAGAATTATTGCCGACAAAATAAAAATTATAACCGATATCGCCTTTCAAACCAATATTCTTGCACTTAATGCTGCGGTTGAAGCAGCTCGTGCAGGCGAGCACGGACGTGGATTTGCGGTAGTTGCTGCTGAAGTTAGAAAATTAGCGGAACGAAGTAGGTATGCTGCTGATGAAATTGTCACATTATCCAACAAGAGTCTTGAATTATCCGAGGATGCAGGAGTAAAACTTATGGAAGCTCTTCCTGAAATTGAGAAAACAACAAGAATGGTTCAAGAAATTTCAGCGGCTAGCTCAGAGCAAAACAACGGTGCAAACCAGGTGAACAGCGCTATTCAACAATTGAACACTGTAATTCAGCAGAATGCAGCTGCAAGTGAGGAGTTGTCGTCTGGAGCTGAGGAAATGGCTAGCCAAGCAGAACAACTAAAAGAACTAATTTCCTTCTTTACTGTTGAAAATACTCACAAATCTGAATTTCATAAAACTGAATTAACTGAAAAGAAACAGGTATTGGCTAACACCAAAAAAAACACAACCAAACCAACTACGCCTAAGGTTTCTTCAACATTAAAAGGGAAAAGCGCACCAAAAAGTTCTGGTATTGATATTAAGTTAAACGACCAAAACGACAGTCATTACGAAAATTTCTAGTAAAATCAAACAAAAAAACGCCGACCAATGGTCGGCGTTTTTTTGTGCAAAACTTCTACATTTAGTTACTTCGACAAACTTACACTACCATACTTTGCTCTCACATAAACTTTTGAATTGGTGGTTTCCGATGCTCCAATAACACCGCTCACCTCTGTACTTGTATTCTGCTCTATTCTATTAATTTTTGAAGTAGGTGCATCAAACTTAATGTTACCGTACGATACAACCGCATCAATTTTATATGATACATTTGAATTAATTCCAGCCTTTAAACCTGTATAGGCGCCGTTGAATACTATGCTCTCGAAATTATCGGCAACATTTACAACCTTCACATCACCGTACTTAGAGGTAAGATTTAACTTCTTGCTCAATTCATTTACTACAAAGTTTGTATATCCAGACTCTCCTATTAAGTTCGAAATTGAGCCAAGGTTGTAACCATCGTATTTAGAATCAACAACAACCGAATTAACCTTATCAACACTTACTTTTGAGTACTTTGAAAGTATTACAACTGCACGAGCCTTATCAATCTTTAGATTACCGTACTTGATATCAACTTTAAGCCAGTTAACATCACTAATTGTTGCACTACCATAAGCAACAGAAAGAGTATTAAGATTTTCGGCATCACCACGTTCCAATTTATTTATTCTAATATTACCATACCTTAAATCAACTAATACTTTACCTGATAGTTCGTTGATAAAAATATCGCCATACTTGTTATTCAGATCCACCTCAATATTCTTAGGCATTTTAATTAAGTAATCGATACTCATCTCATCGTTTGAGATTGAAGAGAATAACCTCTTGTTCGACTTCATAATATCCTGATTGAACTTTGTAATAGCAGATACTACGTTGTCGGTTTCAGAAAACTCAATATCAATGACATCGAGCATAATTTTTGCTTTCTCGTCGTTTGGATTGTCAACCTTTACCTCAACGTGAATTGAAATAAGGTTTTTATCCCAGTTCTCCACATTAATTTGACCGTACTTGTTCTCAATGTAAAGTTTTGTTGATTCCTTCACAGCAAACTCACGGTCGAACACTTTATTTAATCTACCTTTAGCAGCAAAGGCACACGAAACCATAAGCAGAAAGGCTAAAGTGGCTGATATAACTCTCATCGTTTTCATATGATTGATTTTTATCGTTTACACTATTTGAGAAAATATCTTGTTTTTATTGCTTTGTTTCGCTCAATGAATCCTGAATCCGTTGTAATGCCTCCATTCGAACCTGATAGTTCTGAACAATCGCATCCACAACATACTCTTTGCGAGGATTCTGGTTCAAATCACTCTCTAATTGCTCTTTCTCCAACTCTAACTCAGCAAGCATCTTTAAAACCTCGGGCTTTACTGAAGGGTCTGAATTAAAAGCGATTTGTTCAATTGCCCTGTATTTCTTAAGGAGTTGACTATTATAGTAACTATCCATCTCCTTTAAAACACTCTGCTGGCTCTTCTCCCCAAAAATTGCATTGGCAAACTGAGGTATATACTCCTGATTGTAGAACAATCCTAGTGCTCCTGTAAGCGATAGTATAAGAACTACCGTTGCTGCAGCGGACAGGGCAACCCGGAATATATGAGACCTGTTGCGTTGTCTCATTTTTTGCAAAAATCTATCCTGATGACCTTCCAGTAAAACCTCATCGTTAAATAGACTCCTGTTGTTCTTGATATATTCGTTAAACCTTTCCATAATTGAAAGTTTTATTGCTTTGCTTTAGTAACTCTATTAACTTTTGCCTTGCTCTTGTAAACTGCGATCGAACACTCGACTGCGCAATTCCAAGCATCTCTGCAATTTCTTCGTACTCATAACCTTCAACCAAATGAAGGTTTAGCACTATGCGGTATCCTTCGGGTAACTCATTCATGGCCACTTTAATGTCCTCAACGGACTCTGGCACAAAATCGGCAACACCATCCTGAACATCCGCAACACCTTTCACATCGTCAATTGAAGTTAATTGCAACTTCTTTTTCTTTAGGTAATCGATGCAGGTATTAACAACAATCCGTTTTAACCAAGCACCGAATGCAACCTCGTTGCGAAAAGTGTGAAGTTTATCAAAAGCTTTAAAGAACGCTTCTTGCATGGCATCTTCTGCCTCCATCCTATCGGGTAAAATTCGGCAGCTCACATTGTACATCGCCCTTGAGTATAAATTGTACAACTCGAACTGGGCTTTGCTGTCGCCTCGCCGGCATAGCTCAATAAGCTCCGAATGAATATTCATCTCCCGATCAGGTTTTTTCATTGCTTTCTATTTTATAGACTCTTTCGAAAACAAGTTTGCTGCATTGACCCTGTAAATTTCTAAAAAAAAGTGGTGGAATCCTAATGATTAGGCAATTTGACAATTTGTTAATGTGACAATGAGGCAATGGGAAAATAGGGTAATAAGTTATTAAGAGAAATGGAGAAATGGTAGATTGGAGTTATACTCCATTACTCCAACACTCCATCAATTCTGAGAGTTGTTTAAATCTGTAAAATTTGTGTCATTAGTGTTCCATAAAAAAAGTGCCCCCAAAACGAGGACACTTCTAAGTTCTTATTCCGATACACCGTTATTTTGATTTATCAGGATTTTGAGGTATTGCAGGTAGCGGTTTATAGTCTTTAAGTTTTTCTTTTACAACCTCTATCGCCTTGTTTAACTGGTCGTCAATACCAATATACTCACGGTAAGGGTCGTTATCTAAGTATATATCGGGGTCAACACCATAACCTTCAATAATCCAATCGCTGGACTCGCTGCTGTAACTAGCAAACTCAGGTTTACGAAGGTCGCCACCATCAACAAAAGGTAATGAGCCCGAAATACCCACAACACCACCCCAAGAGCGAG
>JAEXVC010000102.1 GCA_023406715.1 Bacteroidota bacterium
ATGCTTGTACTGCATTTGTATGGCGTGACTCTTAATGGTGATTCCTTTCTCGCGCTCAAGGTCCATGCTGTCGAGTACCTGATTCTGCGACTCGCGCTCGGTAAGCGTATGAGTACTTTCAAGTAAACGGTCGGCCAGGGTACTTTTACCATGGTCGATATGTGCAATAATGCAAAAGTTTCTGATATTCTCCATCCTCAATTCCTAAATTGGAGTGCAAAGATATTGAAAATTTGATGATTCTGAAATAGGGTGTAGCGGTTTGACTCACAATAAAAAAGCGGAGAAAAATCTCCGCTTTTCAACTCTATATAGATTCTCTATTACATCATATCCATTCCGCCCATACCTGGTCCGCCCATTGGAGCCATTGGCTTATCTTCTTTCTTCTCGGTAATTACACACTCTGTTGTGAGTAGTAAGCCTGCAATAGAAGCAGCATTTTCAAGGGCAACACGTGCAACCTTGGTTGGGTCAATTACACCGCTCTTGAATAAGTTTTCATACTTGTCGGTTTGAGCATTGTAGCCGTAATCGTCCTTGCCTTCTTTTACTTTCTGAACAATTACAGAACCTTCCATACCAGCGTTAGCAACAATCTGACGAAGTGGCTCTTCAATCGCTCTCTTAACGATTAAAATACCAGTGGTTTCGTCATCGTTAATGCCTTTTTGGTTTTCAAGAGCCTCAATTGCTCGGATGTAAGCAACACCACCACCAGGAATAATACCTTCCTCAACAGCAGCACGGGTTGCGTTTAGAGCATCGTCAACACGATCCTTCTTTTCCTTCATCTCAGTTTCAGTAGCAGCACCAACGTAAAGAACAGCAACACCACCGGCTAGTTTAGCCAAACGCTCCTGAAGTTTTTCGCGGTCGTAGTCAGATGTTGTGGTTTCAATTAGCGCTCTGATTTGACTTACACGATTACTGATATTCTCCTTAGCACCACCACCATTAACAATAGTTGTGTTCTCCTTGTCAAGGGTGATTTTCTCTGCGCGGCCAAGCATTTCCATTTTAGCTCCATCTAAACGAAGACCTTTATCCTCGCTAATTACAACACCGCCAGTTAGGATGGCAATATCTTCTAGCATTTCCTTGCGACGGTCGCCAAAGCCTGGAGCTTTTACAGCAGCAATTTTTAATGAACCACGTAGTTTGTTAACGACTAAAGTGGCAAGAGCCTCGCCCTCAATGTCCTCAGCAATAATTAGCAATGCGCGACCTGCTTGTGCCACTGGCTCAAGTACAGGAAGTAGATCCTTCATTGTAGATATCTTACGATCGGTAATCAAGATAAAAGGATTTTCAAGCACTGTTATCATCTTGTCAGGATCGGTAATAAAGTATGGAGAAATGTAACCACGGTCGAACTGCATACCTTCAACAACCTCAACGGTAGTTTCAATACCTTTTGCTTCTTCAACAGTGATAACTCCTTCTTTCTTAACTTTCTTCATTGCCTCAGCAATCAACTTACCAATTTCGTTGTCGTTGTTTGCAGAGATTGTAGCAACCTGTTCTATTTTTTGGTAATCGTCGCCCACCGATACGGTCTGTTTCTTTAGGTGCTCAATAACCTTAGCAACACCTTTATCGATACCACGTTTCAAATCCATAGGATTTGCACCAGCAGTTACGTTCTTTAAGCCAACGTTAACAATGGCTTGAGCAAGCACAGTCGCAGTTGTTGTTCCATCACCTGCATTATCGGCAGTTTTAGAAGCAACCTCTTTTACCATTTGTGCACCAACATTCTCAAATGCATCGCTTAGTTCAATTTCTTTAGCAACGGTAACACCATCCTTGGTTACTTGCTGAGAACCAAATTTTTTCTCAATAACCACGTTACGACCTTTAGGTCCCAAGGTTACTTTAACTGCATTTGCAAGTTGGTCAACGCCTCTTTTGAGTTTATCGCGTGCTTCGGTATCGAAATTTAATACTTTTGCTGACATATTATTTGTTTGTTAAGTTAAGTTTTTCTGAATTAGTTAATAAATTGCAAGAACATCAGATTGTTTCATGATCAAATAATCCTTGCCATCAACAGAGATTTCAGTACCAGCATACTTTCCGTAAAGAACAACATCACCAACCTTAACCTCCATAGTAACGTCCTTAGTGCCAGGGCCAGCAGCAACTATGGTTCCGCGTTGTGGTTTTTCCTTTGCAGTGTCGGGAATGAAAATACCGCTTGATGTTTTCTCTTCGGCTTCCATAGGAAGAATAAGAACTCTATCGGCCAATGGTTTAATTTTTACTTCTGACATATCATAAGAATTTAATTGTTAGTAAAATATTTTTTTGTAGTTGACAGGAAAACTTACATAAGCTATGCCAAACAGAAAAACTGACTTTTTTGCATAGGTTTAATGTCAGGCCTGACAGCAGAGAATCGCAAAAACTGTCAATAAAGTTAACTCGAATATTAAAAATAAAAAAATGTCAGCGCTTTAGGCTGCTGACATTTTTTATTTGAAAAATATTCAAAATTATTTTGTAGAATCTTGTGAAGTTGTTCCATCGGTTGGAGCAGGGAAACTAGGTAGCGCATTCTCGCTAGGGGTATCCTTCATTTTTGACTCAAGGATAGACTTTTGCTCAACAACAGTTTTAGTTGGCATAGTTAAAGTTGCCAAGAAAGCAAGAACAACTAGGCTAACAGCAAGTGTCCATGTTGCTTTTTCTAATAAATCGGCAGTTTTTCTAACGCCCATAATTTGGTTGGATCCAGCAAAATTTGATGCTAAACCGCCTCCCTTAGGATTCTGCACTAGTACAATTAGAATTAGTAGAATGCAGACAATGAGTATCAATACAGAAAATAATGTGTACATCGTTTAAAATATTAATGTTTACTATTTATTTGCTCTTTAACTTTTTGAATTCGATCGGCAAAGTAACTACTTTTTTCTGGATATTTCAAACATAATTTTTCGTAAACAGCTAAAGCTTTTTCAAAATATCCTTGTGAGATGTAAATCTGAGCCAAAGGCTCACTTGCCAATTCTTCGGGCTCCTCTATGGATTTTGTGGAAATATCTTCGTTCTCAATAACTTCGCCTGGC
>JAEXVC010000240.1 GCA_023406715.1 Bacteroidota bacterium
ATATTGATAGCATCCTGCACCTCTGCTTTCGATAAAATATCGGCGGTTACTTTTGGAGTATTTGCTTTGGTAAGCCTATTGTTTTCAAGAATCCATAACCCAGCCTCGCGGGTTAAAATCAAATTCTTATTGTTTCCAAAAGGAATAACCTGAAATACTCCGAACAGCTTGAAAGCATCGCCACCCTCTACTAGTTTTAGTCCTTGCCCCGATAGGTATTTTAGCCCAAATTCCCTTTCTCTTACGTAAAGCGTGTTGTTGGATACAAATGCAAGGTGGAACGATGTTTCTGGACTTATACACTCAATGGTATCGTTCTTGAAAAGAAAAATATCCTCTTCGGACTGAAAAACAACGGTGCTGTCGTAAACCAGAGTTTTCCAAATAGTCGTAAAGTCGGTGTGGTATTTTGGTATTTTATGGCTTAACGATTGAAATTGGTATTTCCCATATTGGTCAGCCTTTAAAAACCCAAAATCGCCTTGGCATCCAACGTAAATTTTTCCATTGAAGTAGTTTAAAGAAGTGACAAATGAACCAACCTTAACAGGAATAAATCGCCATAAAGCCCCATCAAACTGCAAAACCCCGTAGGCTGTTCCAACGTAAATAATACCCCTTTCGTCCTGAGTGATGGACATTGTGTACGATGAATACGCCTGCCCATACTCCCTTGGAGTATAGTTGGTGATGGGTCTGTTATTAAGTTGCGATTGAGCGTTTAGGCTAAAAGCAACAATAATTAGGAGAAGTAGGTGTTTTGCCATTTAATAAGGCTGGGCAAATGATTTAGTTACACTTTTTTAACTCGAAGTTATTGCTTAGCCATTTTTCCATCTCTTCCTTCTCCATGTAGCCGTAGAAATTGTTTAGGTAATCGTAAACCTCTGAGATAATGGTCTCGTAATTTTTCGATTTAAACTCATCCACAATGGTCTTAACTTCACCTTTAATGTCAGCAGTTTTTACGAATACCGGGCGGAAACTATTTATTAATATGGATTCAGGTGTGTTGTTTGAGTTGTTGTAGTAGAATAAAGTAATTTCGGATATCTGTTCGGGGTTTGAGATAGGTTTTCCATCAATTGCAAAAATTTCATCGGGATTGATAATTACTTTATCGCCATTGAACAGAAGTTTCTTGTTGATAGTTTCGTTATTATAAGTGTAGCGAACAAAGAAGTGCTGTTGTTCGTTCATTGGAAAAGTAGAAACATCAACTTTTTGCTCCAATTTATCAATTATTAGCATATTACCGCTAAAAAATCCTTTAAGGTCGGCCAATGTTGTCATGCTTGCAGCACGGGAACTAACTGTGCTAATTGCTGGGGCAAAAGCTGCCTTTGCGAAAGCTTGGGCTGCATTGGTTTCGGTAAGCACAACGCGTCCGTATTCAGAGTTAATTAACGCAGCTCTTGAGTTGGGTTTAACAAAGTCGAAGTTATCGTCGCTTTTAACCTCAACCCCATTCTGAAGGGTAAGTTTGGCTTTGGTTGCCATAATTTCACCGTTTACGGTGATAACTTTATATGGAATTTGTGCCGCTACTAATTGCGCAACAATTATTCCTAACAGGATTGCAGTAAACTTTTTCATAGCCTTTGGTATTTGTGTTACAACTAATTGTTTATGTTCGAAATATACTAATTATTTCAGTTAAAGTCTAGTTTTATTTATTCCAAAAGTACAAACGCAGCCCAAAAGTATGGGTCGTATTTTTTGCGCATCTGTTTTTGTGTTTCAAAAAATGATGTTTTAAGGTTCTTACTTTTTATTAGTTTTGAATAAAATGTATTCATAAACTCTGTTGTTTCTTGGTCTGGCACTTGCCAGAGGCTCATTATTAGATGTTTGGCCCCAGCCATTTTGAAAGCACGCTGTAGTCCATATACCCCTTCACTTCCTTTTATATCGCCTAGTCCTGTTTCACAGGCAGACAGAACAATCAAGTAAGTATTTTGCATATCAATGCTAGCCACCTCTTGAGCGGTAAGTACTCCATCTTCCTCTCCTTCTGGACGCTGTTCAATATTCCACACATCATTGGCTTTTGCAAGAACTATTCCTGAGCGCATCAATGGGTTTTCATTTTTTAAAAAACTCCAAACGCCAAAACCCCTAGAACCGCCACCACGAAAGGTAACTGTTCCGAATTCGGTTTTGCTATATAGTTCTTCACGTTGTAACTTTGGATTTGGAAAGAAGAAACCGTGTGTAGCAATGTGAATGATATTACTTTTGCTTGCAATCTTTTTAAAATTTTCTTCAGTAGAAGAATTTGCGGATGAGTAGAAAGTTTGAATATTGTTTTCCTTTAGGATGTTTTCTATTAAATCAGCTTCTTTTTTTGTTCCTTCAAGATATTTCCATATTTCCTCCTTTGTGTTATCACTATTGTAATTGATTCCTCCAAATAGAGAGGCGGTCATTTTATTGTTTAAGTAAAATTGTTCTGGAAAAGCAATACGCATGGTGCTGCTCAATAATTCTAAATTGTACAAATCGCATAAGTAAATGTTATCCTTTTTAGCAATTGCTGGGAATGAAACTTTATGAAGTAAACCCGAAGGGGAAATGAAAATCTGTTTAGTGTTGTTTAGCAAACTATCAAAGGGCTTCCATATTAAATTGTAGAGTAGAGTATTTGATTTATTGTTTCTACCATACAAGGAGTTTATATATTTGAGGTTATTTTCTGAAATAACACCTAGAGCAGAACTTAGTTCCTTTTCGCTACAAAGTTTAATCATTTCAGGATATATACTTTGAGGTTGAAGTATAAGTGCAAAGTAATATATTGAATCAGAATTGCTTAGATTTCTATTTTTGGAAATATTGAAATTGATAAATTCAATGGCAGCCTCATTCTTTTTCAGTGAACTACGAATGTCTTTCCATACAATACCAAATTCTTTTCTGAAGTTATTAAATAATTGAGACTTTTTCACTATCTCATTTTCCATTGCAGAGGAGATTTCCTCCAAATTTTTATCTGTTTTTCCTTCGGCATTTAGTTTTACAAGTTGTTTTTTTACATGTAACCACTGATAGTAAGAGGATATAAGTGCTGAATCTTTTGAGTTTAATATTGCATTCCTTGTTGCAGTAGATGATTTCAGTAGAATTCCTTTGGTCTTGAGTGCATTGTCGTAAACAGTGCCTATAATTTGAGGATTTTTATCTTTGCGAAAGTAAGCATAACTGTTAAAGTCGTCAATTCGAGGGGATATTCGTGAAAAATATAATTCCTGTTCCTTTTCAGAAAGTATTCCAAAGTTAATGGCTATTGAATTGTTTGTAATTTTTAGAATTTCATTAGCAAGACTGTCTGCTTTTTCAAGATGGTTTTTCTTGAGAGCAATGTCCCTCATGTGTGATGCGGTAAGAACAATTTCATCGGGAGTATTCAGTTCTTTACTAACCTCATATGCTTTTTGAACATTATTTTCATATTCAGTTTTATTCCCTATCAATAACTCGCAAATCGCTATTGAAATATAAGTGTTTGGCTGTAAATCTTTATATCCAGTTTCTAGTTGTATTTCAATACTTTTATTGTAATGATTAAGGGCTTCGTTAAAATCTTTTTTCTTGAAATAAATGGTTCCAATCCCAAGCAATGAATTTGCAATGCTCATTTTTTCACCTAAAGATTGACTTATATTCAATCCTTTTATATAATAATCCATTGCCCGAGTGGAATCGCCTTTATCACTTAGGAACTTTCCAATGTTATTGTAATTTTTTATTAGGGCTCTTGTATCTCCAATTTCTTCTTGTATTTTTTTTGCTCTATTAAAGTAGTCAAAGGCTTTTTCTGGGTCTCCATATATATATTTTTCATATCCAATATTCATTAATGAAATGGCCATGCCTGACTTGTCTCCAAGTTCTTCTTTTAGCGCTAGACTTTTTGTATAATATTCAATAGTAGATGGAATTTCTCCTAAACTATTGTAAATTTTTCCAATGTTGTTTAGGGAGGTAGACATTCCCTGTTTATCGCCAATCTCACTTTGAATATCTAGTGCTTTTTTGTAAAACTCAATTGCACGATACAACTCCCCTTGTGCTTCGTAAACTGCACCAATATTGTTGTAAGAGTTGGATACGCCCTTTTTATCTTTACTGTTAATTCTAAGTTCTAAACTTTTGCTGAAAACATCAAGAGCATTTTTTAGCAATCCTTGATTGTAATAAATAAAACCTAAATTGTTTAATGATTCTGCCAATAAAGTATTATCACCAATTTTCTCGGCAATGGACAAACTACCAGTTAAATTTTCTATTGCTTTTGCGTTGTTGCCTTTAAATGAGTATACTAATCCAAGACTAACGAGTGATTGGGCCAATCCCCGTTCATCGTTTAACTCCTTTCTAACAATTATACTTTTTTCAAAATTTGCAATAGATTTATCAATCTCTCCAAAATAGTAATAGATGCTTCCTATGTTACTTAACAAAAATGCTTCTAAGTAGTTGTAATCTATTTCTTCGGATATGCTTAAACTTTGTTCGTAGTAATCTAAAGATTTTTTGTAATCACCAAGATTATAGTAGATTAATCCAATATTATTTAGACACGTAGCAATTCCTTGTTTATATTCAATTTCCCTTGTTGCGACAAGGGCTTTCTCCGTTAGAGCCAATGCTAGTTGATTATTTCCTAAGGCACTCTCAAGCAATCCCATATTGCAGAGGCCTGATGAAAGATATTTTTGCGAGGCTATAGTATTTTCAATATTCTTTTCATTTTTTGAAATTGTAACTAAGTGTTCTGCAATATCAATAGCCTTTTGCCAATAGTATTTTGCAGAATCAAGGTTTTGATAATACATAGATGAACCCAAGTTCAGGAGGTTCGATATCTTTATAGTATCTTGTATGGTATAATTAAATTCAATTTTTTCATCCTGCTTTTGACCGTTTGCTTTCGATATGAGTAAAAACAAAACTGGAACAAACAATAGATTAATATATTTTTTCATGGGTTCAAATTTTATATAAAGGTATATTTTTTAATATCAAAATGTTACTCCAAAAGTACAAACGCAGCCCAAAAATATGGGTCGTACTTTTCGCGCATTTGCTTTTGAGCCGTGTTGAACGATTCTCTGAGGTTTGATGTGTTAAGTAAGTTGGTGTAAAGTAGTTTCATGAATTCAGCCGTTTCCGCATCGGGAACTTGCCATAAACTCATAATTAATTTTGATGAACCAGCCATTCGGAATGCTCTCTGTAATCCATAAACACCTTCGCTTCCAGCAATATCGCCCAAGCCCGTTTCGCAGGCCGACATGACAACCAGTTGGTTATTGCGTAAGTCAACGTTTAAAACCTCAAGTGCAGTGAGCACACCGTCGTCGCCAGTTGATTCTTGGTTTGTTCCCCAAAAATCATTTGCTCGAGCAAATACTAATCCTGAGCGCATTAACGGGTTGCTACTTTGTATAAATACATTGTTTCCTCTTGTGTCTCCGCCACCCCTAAACTGAATTTTACCAACCTCTTTTTCGGCATCCATAATTTCCCTTAGTTTATCGGGGTCGGGGTAAAAGAATCCGTGTGTGGCAATATGCAGTATGCTACTTTTGGGTGCAAGCGTTTTGAAATCTTCCTCTCTTGCTAATGTATCGGTTAAACGGGTTACGTTGATGTTTTTCTGCTGGAATAGGTTGCTAATCATTTCGGTTTCCGATAAAGTTCCCTGCAGATATTTCCATGTTGGGCTATCGGTTTGGTTTATGCTATACTTTATTCCTCCAAAAAGTGTTACCTGCGAGAACGATATGGGTTGAGTTTGATTTGTTCCGCCAGCATTGGCTGTCGTACTTACTAATTGTAAGTTGTAATCATCTATTAAAAATCTGTCTTTTGATTTTGATATTGCCGAGAACGATACTTTATGAAGAAGTCCAGCGGGCGAGTAATAAACGGTTTTGTAGCCTTTAATAAACGGCTCCAGTGGCTCCCAAATTAACTTGAAAAGTTCAGTGTTGCTTTCTGCAAGAGTTCCGTAAACATTCTGTACAAATCTGAGGTTATTCCCACCAAGAGTTCCCATTAGCCGTTCGAGTTTCTTTTCTTCGAAAAGTCCTTGGTAAACTGGGTATTCAGAGTTTTTATCGATAACAAGTGCCGCATAGTAGGTGCTATCCTTTGTCCGCTTAAAGTGAACAAATTCAATGGCAGCCTCTTTATCTGCAAGTTTATTTCGAATTTCAGTCCAGTCTATTGCACTGGCATTCTGGAATGCACTAAATTCCGATGATGTCATTACCAAGTCTCGCTCTAGGTTGTTTGCATTAGTCTCCATAGCTTGGAGTTGGCTGCTACGTTTGTTTGCTGGCAATGCGTATTGCTGTGCTATTGCTTGCTTAAGAGATGTCCACTGGTCGTATTTGCCAATAATATCGGGATTGTTGCTGGCCAGAATTACATTGCGCATTGCCGTGCTCGATTTTAGCAGCAATCCTTTGTTTCTTAGAACTGAGTTGTAAAGTTCAATGTTGATTTTAGGATTTGACATTTGACGGCTATATGCGAATGCGTAAAAACGGTCATAATCGTCGGCAACTGTTTTGAAGAATAGTTCCTTTTCGTTTTCGGATAGTACCGAGAAGTTTGCGTTTATTTCCTGCTGGTTTATCTCAATTATCTTTTTGTAATTCTGTTCTGCCGAATCCAATTGCGCGGTTAACTCATAAGCCCATGCCAGCTGTCTGTATGCCTCTTTTAGAGGTTGTTTAAGGTCAATAGCTTTTGCAATCTCAAGATTTTTCTTTGAATATTCAATTGAAGCACTGAGTTCGTTCTGCTCAAGTTTAAGGGCGGCAAGGTTGCCGTAGGCAAATGCTTCGCTTTGCTTGTCGTTTATTGTTTTGGAAATAGCCAGCGATTTTAGGAACTGTTCTTCGGCTTCAGCATTTCTTTTTAAACGCTTGTAAACGTTGCCAAGATTCACAAGGCTGGCTGCCAAGCCTTTTTGGTCGTTGCTTTGTGCCTTAATGGCAATGGATTTTTCGTAGTTCTGTATGGCCTCGTCAAATTTTCCTTCCTGTTCCAGTATTATACCTAAGTTGTTGTACCCGTAGGCAACTCTTTCGGAGTTTCCATTTTTTATGTTGATGTCCAATGCGCTTTGGTACGATTCTTTGGCTTTAGCATTATCGCCTAAAAGTCGGTAAACAACGCCAATGTTGTTTAGTATTGCTGCGGAGGCTTCTGTTTTCGATTGTTTGCTAGAGATATCTAAAGCCTGCTGATAAAACTTAATGGATTGTGGAAGATTACCCGTTGTTTCGTATATGCTTCCCATTGTATTTAAGCATTCAACAACCTTGGCATCGTTGTTTTGCAATTGCCATATGTTGAGCGCTTTTTGGTAGTTCTCGGTAGCGGCAGCAAATTGGAGTTGTAGCCTGAATATCTCTGCAAATGCTTGATATGCTGTGGCAATTATCGGCTGAGGCAAGTTGCTTTCTTGAATTAAAACTGCATTTACAAACTCATTTGCTCTACTGTACTGCCCTTGCAGCGTGAAAGATTTTGCAATGGCAATGTTTGTTGTGGCAACGCCTGCAGTGTCGGCAATGCTTTCGTAGATTTTTAATGCCTCAAGGTAATTTCCTCTGGATTTTTCGAACTGCAAGGACCTGTCATTTAACATTCCGCTCTTTATGTATGCTTCGGCAAGTTCCTGAGGATTGCTTTGCTGCTTAACAATCGATATGTACTTGTCGAACTGCAATGCCGATTCATTGAAATTTCCTAAGTTTAGGTTGATATTGCTCAGGTTTAGCAATGCGTCAAGCATAACTGGCTTTAATGAATTTGCCTCGGCAATTGTCAATGTATTTTGCCAAAATTCAACCGCCTTTGTGTAACTGCCTTGCTCGGTGTAAAGCATAGCGAGGTTGTTTAGGGCGGTTAGTTTGTTCCTCTCGTCGCCTGTTTGCGTTGAGTATTCAAGTAACTTTGTGTAAGCTTCGTTAGCTTTTACCAAATCGCCCGATTTGAAGCTTGAATTTCCTAGCCCTGATATTACTATGCTGTATTTTTCTTTGTTTAGTTTTTCCGATAGTGTTAATGCATCGGCCCAATGTTTTTTTGCGCTTTCGAAATCTTCACTCCGTTGGTAAAGCGATGCAATGTTGATGTGAGCCTGAAGTAGTTCCGAGGGTTGTTGGTTTTGCTTGTTGAAGATCAATTGTTCTGAAAAGTACTCGGCGGCTTTGCTAAAGTTGCCTGCTTGGGCATTTAACGCGCCAAGGTTCGATAAGCAATAGCTTATTCCTCCTGCATTACTAAGTTTCTTGTACGATTCGAGTGATTTTTCGAAGTATGTTGTGGCTTTATCAATCTCTTTGTTGTTAGCATAGTATAGGGCCAAGTTATCGGTACAGTAGACTGAGATTGGTGGTTGGTTAATTTGGTTTGCTAAATTGCGAGCAATTTCGATATTTTCTAGGGCATTAACACTACTAGTTGTTTTTAGTGAAAGAACACTGTGCTTAGCTAATGCCAACGAGAATAAGTATTTTTCGGCATCGGTTGCGTTGATAATCCAGTTATAAATAGATGCGGAGTCGACTAGATTGGCAGGGATGGATTGTTTATACCAGAATAAAGCGCTGTCTGCATTTGTTTTCTCGAAGTAATCGCCTAGTTGAATTTTTATCTGCATTTTTGCTGCTTCAACTTTCTGAATAGTCATTAATCTTCGGAGACTATCCGCATAGTTCTGCGTTTGCGCATTGGAGAGTATGATTGTGCAAACAGAAAGTATTATTAGTATGGCAAGTTTTTTCATCTGTCTATTTTTTGTTTTTAAAGGTACAGATGGAACATCCATGGGAGATAGTCGTATTTGTGTGTGTTAAGGTTATTATCATGGATGTTTCATGCTTGGGTTATTGGGAATACTTTTGCTGATATTGCTTATACAAATTTAATAAAAATATACACTATCTATTCGTTTTATTTGTCACACACAAATGCCTTGCTATAAAGTTTTGTATGCTCTGTAATTTGCAAATAATCAGCCGATTGATTTATAGATAGCAAAGGGCTGTGTTTTGTCATTTTGACAAGAGTCTATTTTGTATTGATAATCAAGTGTTTTTTTAGCATAAAAATTGTAATTTTGAGATTAGCAAATGGTTTTAAAAAACTAAAAATTCATTTGGATGATACTGAAGATATTTAGAGTGCTTTTTGTCGCATCACTAGCGTTTTATTATTCCGCGTTCTATTCTTTTGCCCAATTACCAATACCCGAGAAGGTAGGTTCTTGGACCAATGTTGCTGGCTTTGCAATAAATAATACTGAGGACTACATTGTATTGTCTGTAATGGTAATTGGCAAGGAGAAACTTTACGAGAGCTACTTAAAAAATGGCGTTTGGGAGGAACTCAAACCCATTGAGCCAATTAATTCACATCTACAAGGTACTGTTGCTAGTATTTGTAACCCATTCCTGAGTTTCGATGGTAAAAAGTTGTTCTATCAGGCCGATTTTAGCGATTCCAAGGGCGGGTTTGATATTTACTATTCTGTAAAAACTACCGATGGTTGGAGTAAACCTATAAATATTGGCGAGCCCATAAATACTCCGGCCAATGAGTGCTACCCAAGCGTAACTCCAGGCGAAGAATCATTGTTTTTTTCTGTATCACAGCCAACCTTAGAGTTTCGTAAACCCAAAGAATCGGGGGTCTGTCAAAAAATATATCAAAGTACAAAAAGCCCTAAGGGGGAATGGATTACACCAGTGCCTGTTCACGATGCAATTAATAAGGGTTGTGAGTGCGGGCCAGTCATTTCAAACGACGGAAAGACTCTCTACTTCTCATCAATAAATGTTGAGACTTACAGGGATGGTTTTGACATCTATAATACTCAAATGATTTTTGCCGATTCATGGAAATTACCCGAGCTTATTGCCGATACCAAAACAAAGTTCAATGATATTAATCCGAGGTTTGTAAACGGGAAACTCTACTTTTTGAACCAATGGGCTGAAAAGAACATTCAAACTGGAACTATTTACAGAGTGCCTATTGCACAAACCTTTCAACCCTTAAAAACCATTGAGTCGGTTGGGAAAATAGTTGCATTAAAGGATGAAAGTCCAGTAGAAGCAACTCTTACTGTTTTTGAACCTACCACCTTGAAAGTGTTAGGCAATTTTATTTCCGATAAGAATACAGGCGAGTATAAACTTCATCTTCTTGACAAGGCAAACTATATTGTTGATGTTCGTAAACACGGCTATTCATTTGCCAGTTTTATGGTAGACTATAGAGGAGAAAATAAAATTTCGAACCCTGAACTAATTGAGGTTTTCGACTCAATTCAGCTCGATTTAACCGTTTACGATAAGGATATCTTTAAACCTCTAGAAGCTAATGTTATTGCCGAGAATGTTGATAATCCTGGCAAATCGTTTAAAGCACAGATGGTTCAGCCTGGGTTGTATAGATTTTCAATTCCGTTGGGGAGCAACTATAATATCAAAACTAATGTGCCGTGGTTTAACGATAGCACCTTTCTTTTCAAACTCGAAGGCGATATTGTTTTCTCAAAATTTGTGAGGGAACTCCCTTTAACACCCAAAAAGAAACCTGTTGATATTAAGATTTTCGATTCTGAAAGCAACCAATCTCTAACAGGCGAAATTCTTATTACAAACCTGAACCGCGACGAAACAATAACCTTTACTGCCGAGGATATCAAAAACGGAAAGGTAACTGCAATGCTTCGCGAGGGCGATTCGTACGAGTTTACAGTGCGTGGGGCTCAGGGTTATTCATTCTTTAATCAGGTTGTTGACTTGGCAAAAGAGGAACCTAAGGCTGTTGAAGCAGAATTAGTTCCTCTGAAAACAAAAACCTCCATTCGGTTAAACGATATTAATTTTGGCTCAAACTCAGCCGATTTATCTTCGGAATCGTTCCCAGAGCTTAATAGGGTTGTAACGCTAATTCTGGATAATCCCAACATCAAAATTGAAATTGCTGCGCATACCGATAACGTTGGGAACGCAGGCTATAACCTTAAACTATCAGAAAAGAGAGCACAGGCAGTGGTTAGTTATCTGCTGGATAATAATGTGCCAGCCGATAGAATTGTTGCTAAAGGTTATGGATTGACTAAACCGTTGGTCCCAAATACTTCCGATGAGAATAAGGCTAAGAACCGACGGGTTGAGTTCAATATTCTTGAGGTTATTGAGGGTGGTAATAAATAATTTTAAAAATGAGCGTTATGCATCAGTCAAATAAAGGAATCCGATTAATATTAGTTCTCATTTTTTCTGTTATATGGGTAGCCCCTAAAATGGCCTTTTCGCAGGAGATTCGTTATGACGATTTGTATGAACGGCTATCAACGTTGAATCCGAATCAGGCATACACACAACTGCTGGCCTTTCAGCAGCAAAACCCTTTCTTTTCGAATACTTACATTCAGCTTGGCAATATTTGTGAGCAGAAGTTGAAGGAGATTGACCCCCTGAGAGATTTTGAGCAAGCTAATTATTGGTCCAACAATGCGGTTTTGTTTTACAATCTATTTACTGTTTACCTGAAAGATGGCGATGTTCGCAGAAATAGGGAGTACTATGCTAATTTGTTAACACCTCAGCCTGGGAAAAAAATAGAGCAGGAGGATGCTATGGCATTTCTTCAAAAAAGATTGAGTTACTGTAAAAGTTACAAGGATACCGTGGCGCTTATTTATAGTGCATTGGAAAAATCAAAGGGGTATTACAATACATGCGTTCAAATTTTCAATGATATTAATGTTGATTATAGAAACCTAAACGAGGCATTGTTGAGAGCCGATACGGATTTTCTGAAACTGCTCGATTCTCTCAATATTCAATATTCGAATAGTATCGACACTTTTGAAGTTTATCAAAGTTTAATTTCAAAATTTCCTGTTGGGAACTACAAGCAACAGTACACTGTAAAGCCAATAGAGACTTTTAGGCTCGATGGTATCACTAATAGCGACTTTTTGGATAATAGCTTTTTTGTATGGGACTACGGAAAATGGGTGGCAAAATTTAAGGATACATACGGTAAAGATATTGTGCCGTTAAGGAAGGAAATAGCAAGCATTCAGGATTTGTTTTTGTCGAATCGCAGGAAATTAGGTTTAGTTGATACCATTTCGCCGAATGAACGGTTCAAATCGTTCGACGAATTTTTCTTGTTCCGACTAGGCAAGTACGATAATAATTCCATTGTGCGAAATCTTTTTGAGTATCATAATACATATCAGGATTTATTAATAAGCAGCAAATCATCGTTAAATAATCCAGCCGATAGTAGTTCCGTTATAATGAACAAAAAGTTGAGGTACTATCATCACTTAAGTATGGAGCACAAAAATACACTTGCCTCACTGGATAATCTTGCTGCAAATATCGACTCCGAGAAGGTCTTGAACCACAAAGAGTTTTTCATTAAGTACTATAATGGTTTTGATGGACTAAAAGGTTTTGTGAAATCCGAGAATGATTTAGTTGTAGCATTGATGAGCGATAATTTTTTGAAGTTGAAAAGTTATCTGAATAAGGAACAACTTCAAAAATCTAGTTTTGGATATGCTATTGGCAGGCAAAGAGTTCCTTTGCAACCTAATTTTGCATTTGTTGGTGAAAAAACCAACGAGCCTTTTGTTGTTTACAACGTTTCGTACCTGAAGGGTAACCCTCTGTATGTGAGTGGTTATTTG
Organism: Bacteroidota bacterium; assembly: GCA_023406715.1. Taxonomy (GTDB): domain Bacteria; phylum Bacteroidota; class Bacteroidia; order Bacteroidales; family Tenuifilaceae; genus SB25. Next base: position 12,746 of record JAEXVC010000240.1, read on the forward strand.
AATAAACCCACAAAAAAGCCAATTGCATTTGTGGCTAAGGTGGATTCCAGTAAAGCTGTTGAGTGGGTTCGCGAGGTTGGATTGCCCAATATGGAGAATGGAGATTGTGCCAAATTGGTTTGCGGCTTCGATAATGGCAGCGTTGCTTTAGTAAACGCAAAAACCACTGCTGGTAACATCAACACATACGTACGGGTTGATTCTAAGAGCGGCGTTACTTTCAAAAAAACTATGGAGGAAACATCGTCGCCTTGCTTTTTACAGTTCGATGAAATTACCCAGAATGCTATTCTGGGATTTGGCGAACCAACCGAGTGGGCCGATAATATATACAATTCAATTAGCCTAACGCAGGTTGATTCCGCAGGAAATGCTATTTGGAAGGCAGTAATACCCGCAACAGGTAATTTGGTTGATGTGGTTAACTCTGAGGGTAAAGTTTTGGCGTTTGTTAATTACCAGTCGTACACCGATGATAAATTGGGTGTTGTAGCAAACCCCTCAGGCGTTTTTGCTCATTTAATTGCAGTTATAAATTCTGGCGATGGACGGGTTGAGAAATTAATCCCAATAAAATCAGTTAACTCATACTCAATCTCTAAAGTCTTTAGCATATCGAGCAACGAAATCAACCTGATTGGGCAAAGTGCATCGGGCGAAAAGTTGGTTTACTTGGTAGTTGATAATAAAGGCGCCGTTATTTACTCAAACTTTTAGGTTTCACTCAATGAAACGCTGGTCAACAAGCAATGGAATCAGTATTTACAGGGTGTTGTTTGGTAGGTGTAACTGCTACCTAATTCCATTGAAAGGCACTCTTATTCTTGTTGATACAGGGAAAAGACCAGGATATCATAGACTGTTAAGAAGGATTGCAAATGTATCGAACTCGTTGCAGGCAGACAGGTACTTAATTTTAACCCATACCCATTTTGACCATTGCCAGAATGCCGAGCGATTATCGGAGGAGCAGGGGTATAGGATAATTCTTGGAAATGCCGAGGAAGAGTTTGCCTTGCGTGGTTTTTCCCCAGCACCCAAAGGTACAAACCGATTTTCACGTGTTATCTCTTTTTTAGGAAATCGTTGCTTTAGGTATAAGTTAAAGTTCAAGCACTTCCGTCCAGAGTTGCTTGTGCCCGACGAAATGGTCTTGAATGTAGAGGATGCCAATATTAGGGTTATTTCCACTCCCGGGCATTCTGTAGGCTCAATTAGTGTTATTGTAGATAATGAAATTGCAATTGTAGGCGATGCCCTTTTTGGAATCTTTAGCAACTCAGTATTTCCACCTTTTGCCGACGATGTAAAAACCCTAATGGCCAGTTGGGCCAAGTTGCTTAAAACGAACTGCACCCTATTCCTCCCTGCGCATGGCCGACCAATAACACGTGAACTATTGGAGTGTGAGTATAATAAAATGCACTCTTTGTAGTTCTTGATATGTTATGTCCTAATTATGTTGTAACTTCCCTCATATTTTTATTTGAATGATAATATTAAGGAATCGGAAATATCTGTTGTTCCTGTGTGTTTTAGGGCTTTTCTTTGTAAACTGCACAAGGAATATTGAACCTATGCCCAGTGGGGTTACAGTGAGCCCATCGTACTCTTTCCCCGTTGGGATAACAGAAGTAAAGTCCACAACCAATTTTTTTACACTCGGATTACCTACAATCAATTTAACCGAGGATGTTCCCGATTGGGCAAAGTACGAATTTGCTTTCTATGCCGATACTATTGCCTTTAATATTCAGGAGATATATAGCCAAGCCGAGATGATAGAGTATTTTATGATTCGCACTAATGTGTGGAACAGCTATCCAATGCGATGCTTTGCCCAAATTTATTTTTTAGATGCTGGATATAATATTGTTGACTCGCTATATAATCCAAGAGCAGAAATTCCCGCCGCGACAGTTTTTGATGGTGTAGTTTCCAACAGGTTTGAGTCTTTTAGGGTTGACCTTACTAGGGAGCGGATTGATTTATTGGCCAATAGCCAATACGTTGTTATTTACAGCGGATTGGAAATTACCGAGGATGCCATTACTCCAGAGAATGCAAATTACTTTACCCTTTATGGACTGAAGATTCAAGTAGCGGCAAGGGTCGATTTTGTCTATTCAAGCAATTAGTTTTATGCGCATGTTTAGGGTTGCAGTTTTAGGTTTTATAATGGTTATCGCGCATAATGCGTTGGTGGCACAGCAGGACCACACCTTGTTTCTGATGCACAACATTCCTCAATCAAATTTCATAAATCCCGCCGTTCAAATAAATTGCCAGCAGTATGTGGGGTTGCCATTGCTATCGTCGTTACACTTAAACTTTAACTCCACAGCATTCTCGTATAGTACAATAGCCAATGGTTCATCAAATCTGGAATTAAATGCGCTGGTTTCCAAAATGCACAGTTGGGATTTTGTATCGGGCGAGGTTCATTACACCCCAGTTTCGTTTGGGTTTATGTACGATAACAAGCAGTACTTCAGCTTTGCATGGACAGAGAGAATTGAAACGAAGATTTTTGCATCGAAAAAGCTTCTCTCAATGTTTATCGATGGCAATACCCAGTACTTGGGCGATGGGCTTAAAACCCGAAATCCTGGGGTTAATGCTATGTACTATCGTGAGTTCTCGTTTGGTTACTCAAGGGTGGTTGACCAAGATTTAACCGTTGGCGCACACGCTAAGGTTCTGTTTGGTTTGGGCGGGATGTTTACACGTCGAAAGCCCATTAATGTTGAGGTTGATGCTCTAACGCACAACCTTTATGGCGATTGGAATCCTAAAATCGATATTGCATACCCTGTTAGCGTTTCAACCGATGCTCAGGGTAATGTAACTGGCGTAACTCCCGATGGATTCTCGCCAATGAGTTTTTTGCTAAACTTTGGAAATCAGGGCTTGGCGGCCGATTTGGGATTTATATGGAAACGCAACGATATTACTTGGAGCGGTAGCGTTTTGGATTTAGGCTTGATATGGTGGCATAAGCAAACCACACGGCTTGAGAATAAGGGGAGTTTTTCCTACCGCGGAGCCAATGCAACCGACCTTGCCAATCCTGATGATTACATTAATGAACTAACCGATTCGCTCGAGAATCAACTTCAGTTTAAGGCTCAACAAAAGGGCTTTATAACTTTTCTTAATCCAAAGGTTTACTTTGGCGGAACCTACCCAATTGCCGATAGGGTAAAGGTAGGAGGTTTGGTGCGTAGCGAGTGGTATCCTGGTAGGCCTATTGTTGGTTTTACTGCAACAGCAATGGCTTACAGCAAAAAGGGTAGTTCCGTGGCGCTAAACTACTCCATTATGAATGGCTCATTCCTAAACGTGGGTTTAGGCTTTGGCTGGGGAACCGAAAAGTTTCAGTTTTATATGATGTCCGATAACGTTATGGTTGCATTCTACCCCGAAAAGGCCCGTAATGCAAACCTTAGGTTTGGGTTCAATATGTTTTTTGGTTGCTCCGAGCGCAAAAAACAGATGAAAATATCGAGTGGTAACGGCTGTGGCTGCTACTGGCAATGGGACGATAAGGCTAAACAGAAGGCCGGAAGGCAGAAATGATTTGAAATATGATAAAGCAATCTTAACTGAAAAGCATCTTTAGGTGAGTTATTTCAGATGAAGTATATGTGGTATTATCCAAACCAATCATACAAAATAAGATTTCAACTTTTTTATTATAATTTTTTTCCAGTATCTTGTATCTAGTTTTTAGATACTTACGCATATGCTTGTTAAAACATTTGGTAGTGCTGTTCACGGAATTAAGGCCACAACAATTACAATTGAGGTTAGTGTATCAAAAGGGATAAACTTTTTTTTGGTTGGCTTGCCCGATAGCGCAGTCAAGGAGAGTCAACAACGGATTACATCGGCGCTGGAAACCAACGGTTTCAAATTTCCTAAGCACAGGGTGGTCATAAATATGGCACCAGCCGATATTCGCAAGGAAGGCGCAGCCTACGACTTACCTTTGGCTGTTGGTATACTTGCTGCATCAGAGCAGATGAATGCCGATTTGTTAGCCGAGTACATTGTTATGGGCGAGCTCTCGCTCGATGGAACCGTGCAACCAATTAAGGGAGTTCTGCCAATTGCTATTCAGGCTCGCGAGGAGGGTTTTAAGGGTTTTATTGTGCCCAAACAGAATGCTCGCGAAGCTGCAGTGGTTAATAATTTGGATGTCTATGGGGTTGAATCAATCAGCGAGGTTATTGATTTTTTCAACGGAAAAAGCATACTTGAACCTACCATTGTAAATACACGCGATGAGTTTTTTACTCACGCCAACTCCTACGATGTAGATTTCCTTGATGTTAAAGGTCAGGAAAATGTAAAGCGTTCGTTGGAGGTTGCCGCTGCGGGTGGACATAATATTATTATGATTGGCCCTCCGGGTGCAGGTAAAACAATGCTGGCCAAACGTCTACCTACAATTATTCCTCCATTAGCATTGCGCGAAGCTTTGGAAACTACAAAGATTCACTCTGTTGCGGGGAAAATGGATAGGGAAACATCGCTTATGACGCGTAGGCCATTCCGTAGCCCGCATCACACAATATCGGACGTAGCATTGGTTGGCGGAGGTCAATATCCACAACCTGGCGAGATATCGCTTGCACATAATGGCGTGCTATTCCTGGATGAACTCCCAGAGTTCAAGCGAACTGTATTGGAGGTTATGCGTCAACCCTTGGAGGATAGGGTAATTACAATTTCGCGGGCAAAGTTCACGGTGGAGTATCCTGCAAGTTTTATGCTGGTAGCATCAATGAATCCTTGCCCTTGCGGTTACTATAATCACCCCGAAAAAGAGTGTGTTTGCTCGCCCGGTGTGGTTCAAAAGTACCTGAATAAAATATCAGGCCCGTTGCTCGATAGAATTGATATTCATGTTGAGGTAATTCCTGTACCATTCGAGAAACTATCGGGGGCACCGCCTTCGGAAAGCAGCGAGGTGATTAGACAGCGTGTTGTTAAAGCGCGACAAATTCAGGAGGAACGATTTGTGGAGTGGAAGGGAGTTTACTGCAATGCGCAAATGTCATCGAAATTAATTCGGAAATTCTGCGTTTTGGACGATGCAGGAACGGCTTTGATTAAAACAGCAATGGAGCGTTTGGGTTTATCGGCTAGGGCTTACGATAGAATTCTAAAAGTGTCGCGAACAATTGCGGATTTGGATTGTTCTGAGTCAATTCAATCTCAGCACATTGCGGAGGCAATACAGTATAGGAGTTTGGACAGAGAAAATTGGGCAGGCTAAAATAATACTTTTTTTATTAGTTGAATTAAGGGATGTTTGAAAACATCGTGTTTTTATGGTAGTAGCCCTAAAAAAAATATTTAGGCTATTTTCTCGAATTGTAAGTGTTCGTATATTGCCTATCTTGATTTATGATGTAAATTGTTGCGTTATACTGTTAAAAATGAATATAAAACATCTATAATAATTATTAACCTAAACTAAATCTTGAAGTATGATTATTGACAATTTGTTTTGGGTAGTTCCGATTGCATCGTTAATTGCCCTTGGGTTTGCCTACTACTTCTTCAAACAAATGATGAAGGAAGATGAAGGTACAGACACAATGAAGAAGATTGCGCTTTACGTTCGTAAAGGTGCAATGTCGTATTTAAAACAACAGTATAAAGTTGTTGGTATTGTGTTCTTAGTTCTTTTAGGTCTTTTCGCAATTTTGGCCTTTGGATTGAAAGTGCAAAATGAGTGGACTCCATTTGCGTTCCTAACCGGTGGTTTTTTCTCTGGTTTGGCTGGTTTCTTTGGTATGAAAACAGCAACCTACGCTTCAGCTCGTACTGCAAATGCTGCAAAAAATTCGTTGAACCACGGATTGAAAGTGGCTTTCCGCTCAGGAGCAGTTATGGGTCTTGTTGTGGTTGGTTTAGCGGTTCTTGACATTTCGTTATGGTACGTTATTCTTAACTACTTCATTGACGAGCCAGATGCATCGCATAAACTAATTATCATTACTACCACAATGCTTACCTTCGGTATGGGTGCTTCAACTCAGGCTTTGTTTGCACGTGTTGGTGGTGGTATATACACTAA